>JABSOG010000057.1 GCA_013216025.1 Algicola sp.
CAACTCACGTCTGTGACGGCACGCCTCCACCACCACCTCCAGGCGGTGAGTTAGCGCAGGGCGTAACCGAGACTTTCTCTGGTGCATCTGGCAGCGAAACCGAGTGGTTCTACAACACACCAGCCAATGTTGATACCGTATCTTTCGATATGAATGGCGGCACAGGTGATGCTGATGTTTACGTGAAATTCGGTTCTTCACCCACTTCTACCAGCTACGATTGTCGTCCATATGCTGCGGGTAACTCTGAAGCATGTAACTTCTCTTCTGGTCAAGAAGGGACTTACTACGTAATGGTTCACGCTTACAGCTCTTACTCAAACGTAAACCTGACTGCTGATCACACGACAGGCGGAACTCCTCCTCCTCCACCACCACCGGGTGAAGGCGATAGCGGTACTGTTACCGATATCAATGTTCCTTTCTCACAATGGCAACGTTGGGAAGTTGAAGTGCCTGCTGGCGCAACTAACTTTGTTGTAACCACCACAGGCGGTACTGGTGATGGTGACTTGTATGTTAAGCAAGGTTCAGCACCGACTTCTAGCAGCTACGATTGTCGTCCGTTTGACTACGGTAACGAAGAAATCTGCACCATCGCAACACCTGATGCGGGCACCATGCACATCGCTATCTATGGCTATTCAAATGCCACTGGCGTAACGATGAGCTGGTCTTACGAGTAGAGATATGTCCATGGATGGACTGTATCCTCAAAATGCCTGGAGCGGTTTTTGAGGGTATGTCCATGGATGGACTGTATCCTCAAAATGCCTGGAGCGGTTTTTGAGGGTATGTCCTTTGATGGATAGTTTGCCGATGTTTGTCTTATGGTTCATTCATCGGCGTTTGCGGGCTGGATGCGCAGCCCGCGTTTTTTACCGTATAAATTTAATAATGAAAACAACAAATAGAATCAAAAATAAAATACAGGAACAATACAAGATGAAAACCTATCAAAAAACGAGCCTAATTGCGGCGGCAATCGCTGGCGCAATTGCGGTGAGCCCGATGTTGGTTCAAGCGACTGCACTTGAGTCGCTACAAGTTAAAAAAAGCGGCATGAAGCAAGAAGATAACCGCTATATTGTTAAATTCAAAAGCAGCACACAGCAACAATTGAGTGCTGTTGGCATTAAAGGTAGTACTTTGCTTGAAATGCAAAGAAATGCCAATGTTCGAAGCTTGGCCAAGCATGGCGCACAAGCCTTGTTGCAACTAGACAATTCTAATGCCTCTGCCGTTGTATTATCAGCTAAACAACTGAGTGCATTAAGAGCCGATGCAAACGTTGCTTACGTTGAAGTTGATCCAAAGCGCTTTTTGATTGACACAGTGAGCCGTTCTTTTGGCACTGGAGGTGTTACGACTCTGGCCGAATCTGCCCCTTACGGTATCGGTATGGTTCAGGCCGACCAAGTCAGTGACGCGAACACCGGTAATATGAGTGTTTGTATCACTGATACTGGTTATGATGGCGACCATGAAGACTTGGTCCCTTATACAAGCTCACTGATCACTGGTGATGCCGATAATGGTACTGGTGGCGACAATGGAAACTGGTGGGAGCCGGGTCATTCACACGGTACTCACGTTGCCGGTACTATTGGTGCTTTAGGCGGTAACGGTACAGGTGTTGTTGGTGTTAACCCAAGTGGTTTGTTAAAAGTTCACAACGTTAAAATTTTTGATGACTCAGGTACTTGGACTTACGGTTCTGACCTGATTGTTGCTATTGGTCAGTGTCGTGCTGCTGGTGCCAACATTATCAGCATGAGTATTGGTGGTGGTGAGGTCAGTGTTACTGAAGAAGCGGCATTTATTGCCTTTACTGATGCAGGCGGGTTGAATATCGCTGCTGCCGGTAACGATGGTAACTCAACCTTGTCTTACCCAGCATCATATGACTCAATAATGTCAGTTGCTGCGATTAACTCAAACAAGAGCATTGCTTCTTTCTCACAGCGCAACATTCAAGTTGAGATTGCTGCACCGGGTGTTTCAGTCACTTCAACTATCATCGGCGGCGCATATGCCACATGGGATGGTACTTCAATGGCAACGCCTCACGTTTCGGGTGTAGCGGCTTTGGTCTGGAGCCATTTCCCACAGTGTACGGGTAACCAAATTCGTATTGCCATGACGGCAAGTGCTGAAGAATTGGGTTCAGCTGGACATGATAACAGCTATGGTTACGGTCTGGTTCAAGCCAAAGCCATGTTTGATGCACTGACAGCCGAAGGTTGTGATGTTAGTCCTCCACCACCGCCACCACCACCAGCTGGCGGTCCTTTGGAAAATGGCGTTGCATATTCGGGTATTCATGCCGGTTCAGGTGATGAGCTACAGTTCACTCTAGCCGTTCCAGCAGGCGCTACTGATATCACTATCGAGTTGGCTGGTGGTACTGGTGACGCTGACATGTACGTTAAGTTTGGTGCTTTACCGGGTAAGTACGATTATGACTGTCGTCCATACTCTTACGGTAACAACGAATCTTGTTCTCTTACTGACGCAGATGGTACCTACTACATCATGCTTAGTGGTTACAGTGATTTCGCTGATACTAGCCTGACGGGTAGTTACAACGATGGCGAAGATCCGACAGACCCAGAAGACCCTACTGACCCAGAAGATCCACCAACGGGCGACGACAGCTACACCAATACTACTGATGTTACTATCATTGACCAAGCCACTGTTGAGAGCATCATTAACGTGACTGGTTCTGGCGACTCTGGTTCATTCACTGTAGATGTTGATATCAAACACACTTATATAGGTGACATGTATATTGAGCTTGTCTCGCCAAGTGGTGCTACCGTGGTATTACACGACTACACCGGTGCTTCTACCGACAATATCTTACAGACATATACTGTTGACGGTGTTGGTCTTGAGCGAAATGGTCAGTGGATATTGCAAGTGTCAGATAACGTTTATCTTGATTCTGGTTACATCGACAGCTGGACGATTAACTTTTAATTGTTAACTTCTAACAATTAACTGGAAAAACACTTTACGGGTTGCTGACGCAACCCGCACTTATGTCCATGGATGGACGGTATGCCGATGTCGTCAGGAACATTCACCGGCCTTTCCTTACAAACCTAACAAAAAATACAGAAAAAAGAGAATACCTGATGAAAAAAATAATCACCAGTTCACTGCTGTGCCTGGCTTTTGCCTCGCAAGCAGCTGATATCGCGCCTTTGGCGTTGAGTCAAACCGTTGACCTACAAAAGCAATATTGGATCACCATAGGCCAAGATGCTGTAGCCGACCTTAGCCGAGTAGGCGCCAAAGAGTTCTTATTGCCAAGTGCCGTTGCCGCGCCAAACAGTAAAGCGGTTTCAATTGCCCAGATCACCGAAGGCCAATTGAGCAGCTTAAGCCGTATGATGCACGAAAACCACAAACGTTGTGGCGGTTACGTGGTTCATGACAGCTTGCAATCGGCTTTGGCCGCGCAACAAACTACCGTTGTGCCTTCAACTTTTACAAACAATGCTTTAAATGAACAAGCGGCAGTCAACGCGTTATTGCCAAATGTTGATAAACAAAACATCCTTGATACCATCACTTATTTGTCGACCACATTTGTTAACCGTTTTTATATCACTGCCGCTGGTGTTGCCGCGTCAAACGGTTTGGCCAATATGTGGGGCAATATGATTACCGACGTGCCTTACGCCAGCGTTTCGCAGTTTACTCACTCGCAATGGAATCAAAAGTCTGTTGTATTAAGCATTACTGGCAGCGAACGCCCAGACGAGTGGGTTGTTATCGGTGGTCACCTTGACTCAACGGTTGGTTTCACTACCGGCGAAAACTCTTACGCCCCTGGTGCTGATGATGATGCATCTGGTATCGCTACTTTGACCGAAGTTATGCGCGTCTTTTTGCAAAACGGTCAACCCAAGCGCAGCATTAAATTCATCGGTTATGCCGCTGAAGAGGTGGGCTTGCGTGGTTCTAAAGAAATCGCCGAAACCGATGCGGCTAACGGCGTGAACATTGTTGGTGTCATGCAATTGGCATGACCAACTACGCCGGTTCAAGCGACGACATTGTCTTTATGACCGACTATGTCAGCTCTGCACAAAACGCCTACATTACCGGTATTCTTGATGAGTACTTACCAGAAATAAACTACAGTTTTGACAGCTGTGGTTACGGTTGTTCAGACCACGCCTCTTGGTACGCCAGCGGTTACCCGGCATCAATGCCTTTTGAAGCGACCATGAACACCATGAACCCGTACCTTCACACTATTAACGATACCTTGGCAAATATGGATACCAGTGGTAACCATGCGTTGAACTTCGCCAAAATGGGTCTGGCTTATGCCATCGAACTGGCCAATGCTGACACAGTAGAGCCACCTACCGGCTCGGTACTTGAAAACGGCGTGGCACATCATGATTTGACCGCACAAATCAATGAGCAAATCGCGTACACCATGGAAATACCAGCAGGTTCAACGGGCATATCTTTTGATATGTCGGGCGGCACCGGTGATGCCGATTTGTATGTATCACAAGGTTCAATACCCAGCGATTCATCTTTTGATTGTCGTCCTTATGCCAGTGGCAACAACGAAAATTGTGCAATGGGCGCAGGCAGCGGAACTTACCATGTTGTGTTAAAAGCCTTCAGTACCTTTGGTGGTGTAACACTGGTCGGTAACTACACCGAAAGCGACACAGGTGGCGGTGATGGTGATGGAGATGGAGCTGGTAACGGCGGCGGTGACACCATCGATGAAACTCACACCAACGTTGCTGTACCTTTTGGTGAATGGACACACTTCAGCCAAGTGATCCCGGCTGGTTTCGGTTCGTTAACCGTAACAATGTCAGGTGGTACGGGTGATGCCGATTTATTTGTAAACTTCGGCTCTGAGTCTTCAACATCAAACTGGGATTGTCGGCCATTTAGTGCGGGTAACAATGAAGACTGTTCTTTCACTAATCCAGCAGCAGGTACCTGGCACATTGACTTGAACGGTTACAGTTCAGCAACAGGTATTACCTTGAACTGGACTGCGACTGAGTAGCATTGTCATCTTAAATGGCTATTAAAACCAAAGCAGCGATCAGTGCCACACAAGGCAGACACGATCGCTGCTTTTTCGCCAATAGAAAACGATAATTAACAATTAACAATTAACAATTAATAACAACAACAAGAAGCAAAATAATGAAAATTCAATATAAATCGGTGATCAGTGCAGCGTTTGCCGGTAGTTTGGCGTTGGCCGCCAGTGCAGGTGATATAGACTCAACATCAACAGGGTTTAATACACCGCCGCCTTTACCACCCGGTACTTATTTGCCCAAAGACGCAAACGTGATTATCGCTGGTGAGTCTGGCAGCGAATCGGTGTTTTATTACTATACCTTGGCTGAGGCGGGTATCGTCACATTCGACATGAGCGGCGGCACGGGTGATGCCGATCTTTATGCAAAATTAACCGCAACCCCGACAACCACCGACTACGATTGTCGTCCTTTTCTTAGTGGCAACGAAGAAACCTGCACCATAGAGTCACCAGATGAGGGCATGATGCATGTGGGGATTCATGGTTTTTCAAATGTTAGTGGTGTGAGTATGAGTTGGTTTTTTGATTAATCTGGTTAGGCATTGTTGACAGTTATTATTGCTGTGTGCCATAGTGGCACCAAGAGTGTAAAATCAATAGTATAAGGTGAAACCATGGCTACCAGTGCCCAACGTAAAGAAACCCGTTTAGTTGCCCGAACATCAACTGAAATCCAGGAGATAATACAACGGGCGGCAGATCATTGTGGTGCAACCCTTTCACAGTTTTTAATTGATGCTGCGATGGAAAAAGCGCGTACTGTGATTGAACGCACAGAAACGCTACAGCTCTCCATGGTGGGTGCCGATGCCTTAATGGCTGCTTTGGACAACCCGCCACAAGCCAATGACAAACTGTTGGCAGCAGCACAGCACTACAAAGGCACGGTGAATGTCGATAATCATTGAGGAGATAACCAAACTGCATGACCGCAAAGCGTTTGATTGTGGTGTCGCTGAATTAAACCACTTCCTCCAACAACAGGCCCGGCAAAAAAACGACAAACACATCTCAAAAACCTACGTAGCAAGCCACAAGTCTGCACCTGTCAGAATCATCGGTTATCACACATTGACCGGCTACTCGGTGACAACACCACCTGCTCACCGAAACTATAAAAACTACCCTCATCCGTTAAGCGCAGTAAAACTGGCCCGTCTGGGTGTCGACTTGTCACAACAAGGGCAAAAATTGGGTGAAAGGTTATTAGTTGATGCGATTTACCGAACAACGTTGGTTGCGCAACAAATTTCGGCTATAGGACTTTTTGTTGATCCTTTAACCCCTGAGCTCGTGCCTTTTTATCAACAATATGGCTTTGTGTCGGCAGTGCCTGATGACGATTCGAGGCTTGAAATGTGGCTACCCATTCGTACTTGCATTGAGATAGCGGGTATTTTAGTTTGAACTAGGGCAGGGTTTATATGTTTGGTGGCCCTAAATACTCTTATATTTTGACCTCTTCTATTCATCAGAAAAGCGCTGTTAATAGCGCTCTATTTAGTGCTATCATTTCATTCATCATCTACTCATCGGACCATTTAATGATCTCTCTTACTGCCATCGAATTGAAACGGGGTGGTGTATCAGCCCTTAAACAAGCGATGCAAAAGGGCGACACACACCAAGTGACCATTGATGTCAGGGGTAAGTCTGAGTTTGTAGTGCTGGATATTGAACAATATAATGCCTTTCGAGAGAACGAGCTGGATAAAGCCATCAAAGAAGCTGAAACCGATTATGCCAATGGTCATTATGATGTTGTAGACGACTTCGATAAATTGGCCGAAGAATTACAACAAGCAAGCCGCTGATGGGGTTTGGTATTCAATGTACAGGATCATTCGACCGCAAGGTTATTAAAAAAAAGAACGCAAGTTTTTCAAAAAACATCCAGAACTCATCAGTCAATATACCAAAACGCTAAAGATGCTCAGCTTAAATCCAGGCCATGCTGCTTTACGCCTGCACGAGATCAAGCAAAAAAATTGTCACTCAGTGTCAATTAATATGCAGTACAGAATATTGCTAACCCTTAAGTTACTCGACAATGGTGATATTGTGCTAATCAACCTGGGTGATCATGACATCTACAAGCATTAAAGGAAAGAGAATAGCAACCACACAACAGCAGGAAATCATTCAAAGTGCCCAAATCAATCCATTATCTGCGTGAGTTAGTCGATGACCCTTTAACGGTGCATGGCAGACGCTTTATGCCGTTTTGTCTTGGATTGAGGTTGTCACCATTGGTATTTTTACCCTTGAATATATCTTGAGATTACTGGTCAGCGAACATCGCATAAAGTTTGTGATGTCGTTTTGGGGGGTTGTTGACCTGCTGTCTATAGTGCCATTTTATGTCTTTTTGCTGGTCGGTTTTGACTCGCGGCCGCTCAAAGCCTTGCGAATGCTCAGGTTGCTAAGGCTGTTTAAAATATTCAGATACAACAAATCGATTCACCGCTTCAAACGGGCGCTCAGTATTGCCAAAGATGATTTGACGCTTTTTGGCGCGGCAGCCTTAATCATGATTTACCTCAGTGGCGTAGGCGTTTATTTTTTGGAAAACGAGCGACAGCCTGAGCAATTTTCATCGATTCTTGATGGGGTTTGGTGGGCTATTGTTACACTAACAACCGTGGGTTATGGTGATACTTTTCCTATAACAGCGGGCGGACGGGTTTTCACCTTTGTCATACTTATCATCGGTTTGGCCATTGTGTCTGTTCCTACGGGATTGATTGCATCGGCATTGACCCAAGCCAGAGATGAAGACAAAGGGGTTTAAGTGCAGGGCAGGTGGTGGTGCTTTCTGCCATGCCAGTAGTCAGCGGATTTATCTGCGTAAAGTGCCCGAAATAACTCAATTTATCGAAATTAGGTTGTACACCTTGACATGTATCATCGCTTCTATCAAATTATACTCGCAGGATAAATATACCTAGGCAAACCAATAATTCAAAAATACAAGGAGACGTTTAATGTCTGATTATACCCAATACAAAGTGATTCATGTGGTCGAAGGCGGTTGTGGCACATTATTGCTCGGTTCTAGCGGTTTACCGCTTAAAAAGCTCGAAGCCACGCTCAATGAAGAAGCGGCTGCTGGCTGGCAAATGGTTTTTCAAGTGATTGAAAATAAGCGCTTTATGTTATTTTGGCAACGTGAAGCCATTATTCTAACCTTAGGCAGAACGCGTGGTTAAACGGTTTTTGCTTGCCGCCATACGCTGGTATCAGCGCAGTGGCGGCTCACGGCAATTTTTCAGTCTTGATTGCAATTTTGAACCCAGTTGCTCGGAATATACCAAGCAAGCCATTGAACGCTATGGCACGGTTAAAGGTGTGAGGTTGGGTTGGTCAAGGATTCGGCGTTGCAACGATCCCGATTGTGTTAAAAAAATCCAAGACCCGTTAGTTTGAGTATTTAATAAGGAAGACCATCGATGTCATTAGAAGATTTAACACGTGAAGAAGAGGCTTTAAGGGATGAAATCGGCGATTTACCGCCGAACAAGCGCAAGCGATATTACCAACTTGAAAAAGAGGCGATCCGCGACCCTGATACTTACGCGGTGCTCAATTACTTTTTTGTGTGCGGGCTTCATCATTTTTATTTGGGCAAAACCCGATATGGCTTACTCAACGTGTTTGTCATGCTGGTTGGGTTAGTATTTTGGGAGTTTTACGGTTTTATTTTGGTTATTTTAGTGTTTGCGGTTGAGTTGCCCCAGCTGTTTCGCAGTCAAAAAATTGTCCAACAATACAACCTCAATGTGATGCGAGAAACTCTCGAAGAGGTTCGTGGTGAGCATTAAGCATCACGTTGCTGATCTTTGGCATAATCCGCATAAAAGAAACTGGTTATTTATTGGCTTAGGTGCGCTGTTGGTGATGCTGGTTGTTGTCTATAAAGCCCACACCCGGTGGATACCCGATATAGCAGAATATATCGCACAAGAACTTCCTCGCGAGATTTATCAATCTGTAGGCGATTCAACTCTTGAATCATTAGATGATGAGCAATTTAAACCCTCAACGTTATCTGAAAACAAACAAAACGAAATACGTGAGAAATTCGGCACCATGGTGGTTGATTTAGCGCTGGACAGTACACGTTATCAACTGCATTTTCGCGATTGGGAGGAGGGCATTAATGCCTTTGCTTTGATGAACGGTGCCATTGTGGTGACCGATGCCTTGGTGCAAACGCTTGACGAATCCTTACAGCTCAACGCAGTGTTATTGCATGAAATTGGTCACATCAATAACAACCATTTAATGGAAAACACCTTACGGGTATCGATATTTTATGTCACCCTGTCAATGATTGTTGGTGATATCAGTGTTGTTGCCGACTTACTTGTCGAAGCGTCTGCCATGGGATTAAACTTCAGCTTTAGCCGCGAATTTGAACTAGAAGCCGATGCTTATGCGGCAAAGTCGATGTTACAGCTGTATAACACCGCCGACCCGGCCATAAAGGCATTTGAAGCTTTAGAGATTGCCCACCAAGCAGATGCTCAAAAACAGGCCGAAGATACTAGCCCAGCGAATCCAGATAAAACGCCTTCAGAGGTTTACCAATGGCTTAGCAGCCATCCGCCAACACGTGAACGGATAGAACATATTCAACAAATTGTCGAAGAATCACAATCGAAGTAATTGTACTCTCACATTACTAGGCCTATCTTACCCAGTCTTTGCATATCCCCGAAATCCCACCATGACCCAGCTGTTGTCGCCCACCCAAGCGAATAAACGAATCGATATATTGGATATCGTCAGAGGTTTTGCCCTGATTGGCATTTTACTCATGAACATCGAATGGTTTAGCCGCCCGATGGCTGAACTGATGCAACTGGATTTGGCCGCTACCGGCGCAGACTATAGCGCGGGCTGGTTGGTTAAAACCTTTGTTGAAGGCAAATTTATCAAGCTGTTTTCGCTGTTATTCGGCATGGGATTTGCGCTGATGTTACTCAAGGCCAAAGCCGTTGGTCGCCCCTTTGGTGCATGGTTTACACGAAGAATGCTGGTGTTGTTACTGTTTGGTTTTGCGCATTGGGTCTTTTTATGGGGCGGTGATATTCTGCACGGTTATGCGTTTGCCGGATTATTATTACTCGCTTTGGTTATGGCGCTTGGTACTAAGCTTTTGCAGCGATTTAATCACCCGGTGACAATCTTGCGTATCGGTTTGGTGATGATTTGTATGCCCTTTGCCCTATCTATTTTTCAAGAAACTAAGCTTGGTGTCACTCGTGACTATATGCAAACATCATCTGAGTGGGCACAAGAAGAAGTGATTAGTTCTGCCGTTGAGATGTTAAGAAACCCGGTTGAGGGAGACGAAAGGCAATTGACCTCCTTATATTTTGCTATGTCAGTAGCTCAGCAACGGCTGGATGACGAGAAAGAAGCTCAGGCTTTTGTTGATCTAGATCGCGAAATTTTTACTCAAGGTAGTTACTGGAAGGCCACTGAATTCAGACTGATAGAAATGCTGTCTTATTTGACCAGTCCTACGCTGTACACCGGTATCGCCTACCACGCGGCATTCACATTGCCACTGCTGTTGGTGGGTTATTGGTTTATCGCCAGTGGCGTGTTGCGTGAACCTAAAAAGCATCGACTACTGTTTAAACAAATGGCATTTTTGGGCACGTCTTTTGGGCTGATATTAAATATTGTCGGGGTTAATCTGTCGGTGCATCCTGCAATACAAAACGCCGATGCCATTCACGAAATGGCTTATACCTTGTCCTCCTTAGGGCAATATGCATTAACCGCAGGATACCTTGGCCTAATGGTGTTGGCGATTCAAACCGATTATGGTCGTCGCCGCTTGTCTTGGCTTGTGCCTATGGGCCAAATGGCGTTAACCAATTACATTATGCATTCGCTGATTTTAGCCGTGATTTTTCATGGTTATGCAGGACAAATGTACGGCTTAATTTCTAGAGCGCCACAAATGTTAATTGTTGTAGCGATTATTCTTTTTCAGGCGATAGCCTCGACTTTGTGGCTTAAAAAATTCCGTTTCGGTCCGCTTGAATGGTTATGGCGCTCGTTAACTTACCTTAAAGTTCAACCAATGCAGCGATGAATAAACCTGCTTAGGCAGCTTGCTATAAGGGCATAACTTAATTACACTCCAGCACGTTTTATAGTCAAGTATCAAAGTAAAAGGAGAGTCGTAATGATATTCATATTAGGTGATACCATTAAGGAAAAAATAACAGGCGGTGGCAACCACGATTGTCCCGTTTGTAAGCTAACCAAACCTTACAATGATGTGGTGCAAAAGTGCTGGGCCACAGTCTTGTTCATTCCCCTTGTACCGTACGATACATTGGCCCAATACCGCCAATGTACAGGCTGCGGACACACCTTTACTGGCGATGAAAGCATCGACGCCAAATACAGTCAGTTACAGTTATGTGTTTGTTACAGCTTGGCGTATATTGTCAAAGCTGAAATAGGCAGTGAAAGCAGCGAGGCGTTATATCAAAAAATCTATCAAAATCTTATGGGTGATGACTGTCCATTTACCTTTGATGAGGCAGCAAAATTGACCCACAGCGATCAGGGCAGTATCTTCGAGCGCTTAAAATCAAGGAAACAATTTTTGGATTGGTCCGGCAAATTGATGGTCATCGAAGCCTGTTATCTGGTTGTCGCCAGTTTACGCGAGTTAAACCACGATGATACCGTTGGACTGAATATGATAGGTTCGGCGCTGGATGTTGATATGTCTGTGGTTAAGCAAGTGATTCAACAATCGACCATTGCCAACTAGTTGCCATCCAGTAAGCGGCTTTTTTATAAAACTGAGGTATGCGTGAAAACCATTAAACTTGCGATTGTTGTTTTAGGCCTGTCTGTATTCACTTTGGTGATGTCATGGTTTCTAGTCTTGAATGTCTACGCTTATTTTATTGACGATGCACCTTATGTTGTGGGTGATTGGTTTTATATTGCAGACATTGTTTTTGTGTTTTTGTTCTATTCATTGGCCAGTTTTGTGGTGATAAAAATCACCAAACTGCCGCCATTCATCGCTGCTTTACCTGTCGGTATAACCGGTTTCGCGATGAACTACATAGAGATGGGGGGGGTCAGCTGTTTAGGCGTTTGCGGTCCGCCTTTGTGGTATGACTTATCGTCACTTTTAAAACACCTGTCAGCGAGCATTTTTGTCAGCCTGATTGTTTTGTATCGACAAAAGGGTCAAACCGAATCGGCCAAGCCTTCATTTAAATTGCCTTCACTCAAAATGCAATTGCTTATTTTTGCGCTGCCTGCTGTTTGTATTATGTTATGGGGCAGGTTGGTTTTTTCGAATACAGGCAACGACACTAAAACGGTTTCGATGTATTCAAAATCATTGGAAGAGGACCGCAAGGTGATGGTTTATTTGCCTAGTGGATATGACGAAAACAAAAAATACGATGTACTTTATACGCTTGACGGTGAAAGCTTTCAAAGTGGTATTCTTGCCGCTGTAACGGCAAGGATATTGGCCAGTACTGGTTTTATTCCCCAAATCATTATTGTCGCTATTGATGGACAGGGTCAGCGCAAACGTGACTTTAATCTCGCTAATGCCAAGGCTACCGATGGCAGAGATTTGTCGGGTGCGGCCAGCGTCTTTTACACCTTTTTAACTAGCGAACTGATACCCAAAATAGAAGAAACCTTTAGCACGACCAGTCAAAGATTACTGTCTGGTCATTCGTTTGGCGGGATATTTACAGCTTTTGCTTTTACTGAAAACCCCGAGTCATTTAACGGCTATTTTGCCTTTAGCCCTTCTTTTAACGATAACGACCAATTGGTTGAAATGTTCAAAGCAACGCTTAATCGCGCTTCTAACAACACCTTTAAAAACACAGCTGCCATGGATAATTATTTCTACATGAATCTTGGTATCGAAGGAGGTGATATGCGGGCGGCTTTTAAACAGGCAGAAATCGCCCTTCGAGATCAATCTCCTGCAAAATTACAATCTAAAGTCAGTTACTCTGCGCTGCCTCATGCGCTGATTATGGTGCCAGGTTTCTTTGATGCGCTGTATTCGTATTATCAAATTAGGGATTAGGGCCTGTTGATCTTTCGAGTTGAAATTTTGCTTTACACGACTCAAAGAAACGTCTTTGCACAAAACTCGAATTATGCTATGTTCTTTTTCCCGTTTCCTTGAGTAAAAAGTCCCATGCCAAAGGCTAGTGAAGTAAAAAAGAATACCGCAATTGAATATAACAACGGCGTTTACGTTATTAGAGATATCGAACGTTCTGTGCCACAGGGCAGGGCGGGCGGCAGCTTGTATCGTATGCGTATGTACAATGTTGTTACCGGTCAAAAGGTTGATGAAACGTTTAAAGACGTCGACATGCTTACTCTGGCCGATTTGGTTCGTCAGGGTGTGATGTTCTCTTATATTGACCTTGATGAATGTGTCTTTATGGATAACGAAGATTACACGTTGTTTCACTTGAATAAAGAATCGATTGCTGACGAAATGTTCTTTATTGATGAACATACCCAAGGGATGCAAATAGTCTTGGTTGACGGCACGCCTGTCGGCATTGATTTACCGGCCAGTGTTGATTTGGTGATCACCGAAACAGCACCTTCGCTTAAAGGTGCCTCAGCCAGTGCACGTAATAAACCCGCACTGTTGACCACCGGTTTAACCGTTCAAGTACCTGAGTACATTGCCACCGGCGACAAGATTAAGGTCAATACGGCTGAGCATAAGTTTATGGGTAAAGCCGACTCAAAGTAACCCTTCAAACTGGCCGTTTCTATTCTTCCTAGGCGGCCATTCTCATTCTCGGCTAGCGTATTGAGGGAATCCTTGCGTCCTGCACAGTGAAAAATCTATAATCAGAACCATGGGTGACATAATCGAAGGTTAAATCAATGTCGACGGCAAAGAAAAGAGAATTTATCACAGCGCTGCAATACCTTGAAAGTGAAAAAATCAGCGAATTTAAGCGTGAATATGCCGATGGTCAAGTTTATGCTATGGCTGGTGGGAGTAAAAACCACGATACCATTTCAACGACTGTATTGCGCAATTTGGGCAATCACCTTGAAAACTCAACTTGTCGGCCTTGTGGTCCAGACCTGAGCATAAAAACCTCAACAGATAGCTTCAGATACGCCGATGGCATGGTGGTGTGCGAGGAGTCTGGTGGTAGCCATTATACGCAGTCGCCAGTCATTATTGTTGAGGTTTTATCCAAATCGACTCGTCATATTGATAAAGGGGTTAAATTGTTAGAGTACATCAACATGCCATCTTTGCAGGAGTATGTGATGATTGAACAGGATTTTGTCTCTATCGACGTATTACGCAAAAGTGAAGGCTGGATCTTACGCAATTACACCCTTGGTGATGATCTGCATTTTGCATCAATCGACCTGACCTTATCCGTTGCCGATATTTATCATCGGGTCGAAAATGAGGATATGTTGGCATTTTTGGCAAATGAGTCAAAATGAAAATAATGCTGTTGCACCTGCTCCAATGGGCAGGTTGATTATTCAATAATCCTATAAGCAATCAATCACAATATACTCACCAATATTACGACTGTCTTTATCAAACTCAACGCCTAATAAAACGATTTTTTTGTCGCTGCCCTGATATTTAAGGGCATAATTCTTGTCGTTAATTTGTTGCAGGGCTTGCTCTTTCGTGCCGTTTAGTTTGAATTCAATAATATAAATCGTGTTGTCATTTTGTACCACACAATCAATGCGGCCTTCATTGGTTCGTACTTCTGCTTCGATGGTGAGTCCAATCAGTTTAAACAGCGCGTAAAACAGTGATTGATAGTATTTTTCGTGCTGCAAAGTGATGTCGTAGGGGATATTGGCGAAGAAAATTTTGAGGATTTTAAAAAAAGTGTCTAGGTTGTCTGTTTGAATCGCTTCGGTCAATTCGTAGGTATAATTCTGTCCTGCGCCGGGGCTGATTTGGGCATAACGAGCCGCCACCGAATCGAAAAAAGATTTTTTAACTTCGTAATTAGGGAATCCTAATTGGTATCGCGGCGCAGTGTACGATTTTATGGTCAAATACCCGGTTTGCACAAACAGCGATTGAATATCCATATCATGAGGATTAGATGCGTCAAATGCCGCTATTCCCACATTTACGTCGGAGAGGTTTTTTAGTTCATATTGCTTGTTTTGTAGTAAATCTAGTAAAAACGTTGGGGTGGCTGTGGTAAACCAGTAGTTATTGAATTCTTTGCGTTGTAGTAAAGACAAAAGGGAAAAGGGGTTGTATACGCTTATCGCACTATGATGGAATCGGTAACCATTATACCAATGTTTAATTTTGGCCAGAATTTGCAGCCTATCCAATTGCTCTTTTTTGGCCAATTCATCAACAGCTAGACCAAAGTGACTTTCCAATTCCTCCTGAGTGATACCGCACAAAGTGGCATAGTCGGCATTCATTGAAATATCACTGAGGTGGTTCATGCCCGAAAATACCGATATCTTCGCAAATTTCGATACTCCGGTGATAAAAGTAAACCGCAAGTATCTATCCATCGACTTCAATGTCGCATAAAAGCGGTTCATCACTTGTTTGATGCCGTCTATTTTGTCATTAAACAAATTATCTAAAATGGGCTTGTCGTACTCATCCACCAGCAACACAATTTCTTGACCTGTTTTCTCGTATAATTTGATCAACAACTCTTCGAAGCGCTGTTCATAGGCCTCAATCTCAAGACTGATTTCCCAGTTACGGGCATAGCGGTTGGTGGTATTGATAATATATTGCGCCAGATCGTCTCCCTGCCTCACATCAACTCGTGAAAACTCTAGGCTAATCACAGGATACTCGGCAAAATCGTAATCGGTGTCGGCAATATAAAGCCCTTCAAAAAGTGCTTTATGGCCGCTAAAAAGCGATTCTAATGTCGATACCAATAACGATTTGCCAAAACGGCGGGGGCGGGAAAGAAAATAGGCAGAGCCTTGATCAATCAAGTCATAAATAATGGCTGTTTTGTCAATATACAACAGCTCACGATTAATGATTTTTGAGAATGTTTGAATACCGAGGGGGTATTTAATTTTCATGGAAACCCGTAAAAAAATAAGGCGACAGCGATAACCGACAGTATAACCCCGCCAACCATACCGAACAACCAGCGGGTTAGGGGGATTGAATTGTTAGACGTAATAAGGCCATAGTTCGCAGTCAAGAATACGCGCAGCAGATGAAGTCTGCCACTACAACCTCCGTCATTTTCGAACACCAACCAGTCAAAACCGAACAAACCAGCCCGAATAGAAACCCTCCAAAAACCATAACCCCATGAAATATCTATAAAATAAATATTGGCACGCATCTTTCTTATTGAATCTCAAATCCTGTTGGAATGAGAGATGTGATGAAAATACAACTGAGTCAAAAATCCCCCGCTAAAAAGATTGCAGCCACCGTTGCGCTCGTGTCATTGCTTTGTTATGCCGCTTTTACCATTAGCTCGCCAGCGTCTAAGCAGGTGGCGTTTGCACAATTGAACTTTGCTACTGTGCAACAAGGTGACTTTGATATTTATGCCAGCAGTTTTGGTGAGTTCGCCTCAGCCAAAGAGCGGTTATTAACGGCACCTGCGCTGGGTAAGGTTGCCCAGATTATGGTTCGGCCTGGTGCGCAAGTGACCAAAGACACGGTGATATTACGCCTGAACAATCCGAAGCTGGAGCAGGAAGTTAATCAGGCGAAAGGGAAGCTGGCACAAAACAAAGCCAAACATGAAGCGTTTAAATACGAACAGCAAAACGATCGCCTCAGCTATCAAGGCACCATTGCCAGCATCGAAGCCGATCTTGAAAAAGCCCAACTGGATTTGACTGTCAATCTTGAACTTAAAGACTTGGGGGCGGTGTCAAAACTAGACTTATTAAAAGCACAATTGTCGGTAAGGCAACAGACAAAAAGATTGAATTTCGAAACGCAAAAATACCAGCAGTTTTTGCAAATGCAAAGCTACCAACTAACCCAGTCGAATATCACCGTTGAACAACAAGATTCGCAAGTTAAATTGCTCGAACAGCAATTGCAATCTATGCAGGTTAAAGCGGGTATTGAAGGCACTTTGCAAACCCTTGAGGTCGAACTGGGGCAAAGTGTTCAACTGGGCCACTCGCTGGCAAAAGTCGGCTCTGACAAAGAGTTAATCGCGCATATCCGATTACCACAACGTCAAGCCGACCAAATAGACCTGAACGCCAAAGTGATCATCAACACCCAAAAGGGTTTGATTGATGGCCATATTTCGCGCATCGAAACTTTGGTCACCAACGGCTCGGTTTTGGCCGAGGTCGCTATCGATGGCCCGTTGACCAGCAACGCTCGTCCAGCGCTGCCGATATCGGCACAAGTGTTTGTTAAACATCAAAAAAATGCCCTGTATATTGAGCAAGTGGCGGGTTTGCGACCCCGCACCACCCAGTCTGTTTTTGTGCGCGATGCCAAGAATTCACTGCAACGGATAAACATCACCCTTGGTGACCTGTCTCAAGACAAATTAATGGTTGTTGATGGTTTGGCTGTAGACCAGCAAATAGTCAGCAACAACACCAGCCAATACGCCAATTTTAATCAACTAGTTATTAGCTACTAGCCGATACAGAGGAAATTCATCATGACTTTAGTCGTTAACATGCAAGACATTCACAAGCATTATGACAATCAGCAAATTCAAACCCACGCTTTGCAAGGGATATCTCTGGCAATTTATCAGGGGGAGTTCGTGTCTATTTCGGGCCCTTCGGGTTGCGGTAAATCAACATTGCTGTCGATCATGGGGTTGATGGACACGCCAAGTAACGGTCAGTATCAAATCGGGGATGTCGACACCACCGGGTTAAAGGTTGATCAAAGAACCCAAATCAGAAATCAGCACATCGGTTTTGTTTTCCAATCGTTTAACCTAATAGACAGCCTCAGCTGTTTTGACAACATCGCTATGCCCCTTGAGCATCGCAACGAAAAACAGGCGGTAATAAAACAGCGGGTAGAAGAAGTGCTGGGACAGGTCGACATGTTGCACAAAAAAGACTATCGCCCTAACCAACTGTCTGGCGGACAACAACAGCGTATCGCCATCGCTCGGGCGCTGGTCGGCAAACCCGATTTGATTTTGGTTGACGAACCCACAGGTAACCTCGACAGCAAAAATGGTGATCAGGTGATGTCGCTGCTCGAACAACTCAACAAGCAAGGGTCAACCATTGTCATGGTCACGCATGACAGTCGATATGCCCGTTGCGCAGACAGGCAGATTCAACTGCTAGATGGACAAATCGTGACAGAACAACAATTAATGGGGGTTGCATGAATATTTATCAAAAAGCCTTTTTAAAAGGTATTGGCCGCATTTTTACGCTGCCGCGTCTCAGTATTCCGTTGATCATTACACTGGGCCTGACATTGGGTGCGGTGTTGAGTGTTATTGCCATTAGCTCATCGTTGTTATATCAACCCCTTAAAGGGGTTAAAAATGAGCAAAGCATAGACACATACAGCTTGAGGGTTTCGATATCTAAAGACATTTCGGCATCATTTTGGAATACCAACCGACTGGCCGACATCAACGAAAAGTTTAAAGACCAAGGCATCTGGGCCGCGATAAGTGCCTCTGAGGCCGAGGTGAATATTGACAACATCAACTTTGGGGTCACCCGTTATTTTGCCTCAAACACCATATTGGATGTTTTAGGCACGCAGCTAATCAAAGGTGAAGGGGTGAGCATCGCCAACCCTGAAAAGTATATATGGATATCGAATAGCTTATGGCAACAGGCGTTTGGTGGCGCGGATTCGGCCATTGGCCGGATAGTCAAATTTGCAGATCAAGACGTGATTATTGCGGGCGTACTCGAAGATTTAATGGCGGTGCAAAGCGAAGAAACCATCATCGGCGCGCAAATATGGCAGATAGACAATTTGGCGGCGACACTGGCCACCAAAGATCCAGGTCAGGTCAACGACCAATTTTCGGCTTTGTTGCTCAAAGCCAAAGACCCGCTGGCACCAAAAATCACCGAAGCCGAAATGAAAAGCTGGTTAAACGAATACGTGAGTAACCACTTTGAACAACCCGCCCGTTTTTTAAGTTTTATGGCGCGTCAAACCGTGTTGTTCAGCGCAGTGGGTTATCGCGACCAACTGCTCGGAGACTCTCAGGCGCTTTTAACAGTGCTTAGTGTTGCTGTGATTGGTTTATTATTGATGGCCACCCTTAACTTGCTCAATTTGTTCATTGCCCATTATCAAAGTCGTAGTAAAGAAATGGCGATACAAATTAGTCTGGGCGCCAGTTTATTGCGGGTGCGCTTAATGGTCATACTCGAAAACTTACCGAGCTTTTTAATGGCGGCACTGGGGGGATTACTGGTCACCGGATGGGTAATTAAATCGCTGCCAATTGTCGCGGGCCAGAGTTTGCCCATGACCGAGTCTATTGGCATCGACACAGTCACCGTTATTTCATCTTTGGTCATTATCGTGCTGCTTGCAGTCTTGTTTAGCACACTGGCCTTGATTGATGTCGACAAAGAAGCATTGGCCAACAATTTAAACGGCAGTGGCAAAGGCGTACAATCACAAAATAATCAATGGCTTAGCAGTGCTTTGATGGTGATGCAATTATCTTTGGCATCGATACTGTTGACCGGTGCGGTGATGTTGGCCCATCAAAGTTACACCGCTGTCTACCGCGACCTGGGTTTTGACTTCTCCAATACCTACCAGGTGAACTTGAACATACAAGACCAGCAATGGAATGAAAAACTCCAAGATTACGACCAATACTTTGGCAGCGAAGTACAGCTGCTGCAATACGCCGTCGGAAAAAAACTCAAGCAACTGGTGCCTAACGGCAATGTGGCTATTCACGCTGCACCACCGT
>JABSOG010000579.1 GCA_013216025.1 Algicola sp.
CTCTGGCCCAAAACATGCCAAGCCCGGGTATTCAAGCCGGTCAAAAAGCCCCAGATTTCAGCCTTAAAAATGCTTTTGGCGACACCGTGACGTTAAGCAATGAGCTTAAAAAAGGCCCCGTGGTGCTGATTTTTTATCGTGGCTCGTGGTGCCCTTACTGCAATTTGCATTTACATGTATTGAAAAAAGCCCAGCCCGAGTTTGAAAAATACGGCGCGCAACTCATCGCCATATCGCCGCAAACGCCAGACCGCTCAGCAGCGCAAATCAAAAAAGAAGGTTATCCGTTTGAAGTACTCAGCGATGACAACTCTGGCGTCATGAAAGACTACCAACTGTATTTCGAATTGAGCAGTGATTTACAGGCGGTTTATCGAAAGTTTGATCTTAACCTTGAAGAATACAACGGCAAAGGTCGCAACGTGCTGCCAGTGCCCGGCGGATTTGTGATTGGTCGTGACGGCACCATTAATGCCATGCAGGCGCAAACGGATTATAAATCGAGGATGGAGCCTAAAGCGATTTTGGCAGCTTTAGAGACAATGAAAAAGACGGGCAAGTTGTAGTTTACTCTAACCCACCGAAACTGAGCGAAGTGCTGATTTTTGGCAGGTTTTCGATAAACGATTTGTCAACCCGTTTTTCGGTCGATAGTGGTCGACCATTAACGATGGCGCTAACGCGCCATTCGATTTCGCCATTACTGTATTCATCACAAAAAAGAATCGAGTAATCTTCATTGCCCAGTCGACCAACATTCACCGAGTGGGTTGCGCGCAAACGGGGTGATTCATAGAGCACTACGCCTTGACCATCGATAGCACCGAAGCCTATTTCAAGTCTGGGTGATTGTAACTTAATATGGGTCGCCGCGTTCATGTTCTTGATTTCTTGCTTGGCATAATCCACCCACTTTTTATGCCCCTTACTTTTAACTACCTCAAATTCCGTCATTTCACAATTTAACCCAGCACGCCATTGGACTTGCACAAAGTCACCTTTGTTGGCGTGCTGTAAAACATCAGGGTCAATTTTTCTGTCAACAGTGGTTGCCTGGCTGGTTGGCTGGGTGATTGAAATCAATAATAAAAAGGCGATGAACGCGAGTGGTTTCATGGTTTTGGCTGTTTATGTCGTTGGGCTTTGTACAATTATAGAACAAGTGGTCGCCTATTTAATAAAAGTATAAACTCCTGCTTATTTTAAGAAAGCATAAACCCCAGAAACGACCGCCGCCATTTTGTCGTAATTGAGCCGCTCGAAGGTATCGCCGGCTGTATGGTAAGCTCGATTGCGAAAAAAAGCGGTGTCGGTAACCATTACTGCGTCATAATCAAAATGCCAATAACTGCGGTGATCAGAAAAATCCACGCCAGTAATAAAGCTGGGCGCGCTGATAGAGTAGGCATCGACAGCCGTATTTTGATTAATCGTTATGCGCAGGTTTCGGGCGGTGTTTGAGGTCATATTACCAACAACGGCGATATAGTTGCCGGTCAGCGGATAAAACGCATTGAGCAAAGGCATAGGAAAGCTTTGACTGTTTGGCTCATCAGAATAAAAACCAATCATTTCAAGCGATATCATGGTTTTCACTTCAATGTTTTGGTCCTTTAGAGAGACTGCGTGTTGCATACTACCCATGAACTCGGTGGCGTACATCGGCGGCTCTTCAAGCGTATAGGCAATCAACATTACTCTTTGTTGCGATCGGTGTTTGGGCGGATTTTGACTGAGCAATCGACCAAGTTCCAACAAACCGGCAACCCCACTGGCATTATCGTCTGCGCCGGGCAAAGTACTGTAGGCGTCATAGTGGGCACCGATGACAGTTAATTCTCCCTCCTCAGGCCCAAACACTGCAATCACATTATGATAATCGTGCTTGCCCACTCGATAGGTTTGCAAAGACACCCGGCTGTTGTTAAATCTCAAGGCTGATTTAATGTAATCAGCGGCGGCATTGAGGTTTTCGGGATGACGAAAGTCGCGGGGATGAAAGTCTATTGAGAGTTTTCTAACGTGTTCTTTTAAGGTGGCGGGGTTTACCAGCGGTGAAGGCTGTTTTGCTGACGTAGTGTTATCGCTGTATTCAAACCATGATGGACGGCTGACTGCAAGCCAAGCGCATAGAATGAAAATGAATAGGGTAGCGGTTATCCTGAGTAGCGATCTGGGGAGTTTTTTTTGCATTTATTTTTCGATACTCTTATTGGTTGGTAATGATTCTACAGTAGGCGCGTACTTTAGTCGCGTTTGTTTTATCACCAAGTCACCCTGAAAACACCGTCTAGATGACTCACTTTGAGCCCTGAAGTATGCTTAAAATGTTCAATAGCATCGTGATAAATACTGGTAATGGTTAAATGAAATAGTTCGTCGTCGAGAATGACCGCTCGAATGCGCTGTTAACCGCGCTGTGGATGATGGCGTCAATATCCTTGATATGAATGCTTTTAGCATCGCTTGGGTTAGCAATCCATTTTAGTTGCTCAATTAATATTGAAAACGCAGTGCTGGGGTTAAGTTCTTCATCAATTTTTGAGTCTTTCAAACTTTTTTGAGCATTGGCCAATGCAATGTCCAGTTTTTCAACGGTATTGTCAAAAAGGTTGTTATTGGCCTTGTCGTAATCAAACCCGCAGGCTTTTATTTTCTTAATCACCTCAACAACACTTGTAATGGGTGTGCCTTTATAATGACCATCAAGATAACCCCCTTTGCAGGCTTTCATCTTTGTGAGGTGAGTAATCGGCTAACGGCTACAAACCTGAGTTGCCGTCTTGCAATTTGTCCATCACCCACTACATAACCTTGTCGTTGTGTTACACTAAATATAGATTATAATCTATATTTTGATGCTGCCCAATGTGGACTGTTTTAACAACAACGTTGTTTAACAATTGGTTTGACTGTCAAGCAGATGATCTACAAGAGAAAGTTCTTGCCGGATTAGTGGCACTCCAAACAGGTGGTCCAGGTGTTGGCCGACCATTGGTGGATACGGTTAATGCTTCTAAATTCAAAAATATGAAAGAACTGCGAGTTCAGCATCGTGGTGAACCTGTAAGGGCTTTTTTTGCCTTTGATCCTGAACGTCAAGCTATTGTGCTTTGCGCTGGTAATAAAGGTGGCAATGAAAAGCGATTTTATAAGCAGATGATCCCAATCGCAGATCGCGAGTTTAAGGATCATCTAAACAACTTGGAGGCCGATGATGGCAACAAATCTGAATGATATGATGGCGCAACGCTCAAGTGAAAGCCAAAAACGAATAAACGACATGGCTGAAAATATGCTGTTCGAGGTAAAGCTGCACACTATTCGTGAAGAGCTGAAATTAACCCAATCCCAATTGGCTGCGAACATGGGGATAAGTCAGCCTTCGGTGGTGGCAATTGAGCAACGTGGTAGTGATATCAAGTTGTCGACAATTAAACGTTATGTTGAAGCCATGGGCGGAAAAATGAGTATTGATATTGAACTGCCTACGGGTAAACATGTTGGATTCAATGTTTAGCTGACGTAGTTGGCAACTTGTACAATGGGTATTATTCCCTGTTAGACACTATCCATCAAAAAACCCGCAACAAAGTGCGGGTTTTCTGTCTTTGTCAGGTGCTAAAACAGCCACCTAAATGACGTTACTAACGCCCTGCGTTCATCGCATCAATCTTGTCGCCAATCGGACCCGAGAAGTTAAATCCATCGTGCGCATCCCAGTTGATTGACCAGGTCATCACGCCGCCAATATTGGGGTAGGTGGCCAGTGGTACAATCGAGCCGCAGCCTGTGCCTTTAGCGATACAATCAAGTGCATTGACGATGTTTTGGGTGGGTGCCTGACCTGAATTGGCCGAGCTTGGGCCTGATGGCAAACCAATGGCAACCTGATCGGCGCGCAGTGGTGCAAACATACTGCCATCGGCCAATTCAAACCCTTCAACCAGCATTCTGACCGAGGCCACCATCATGTCGACCGAGCCTTCTGGCGCCGCATTTGGGGTGTAGGGGTTCGACAAACCTGAGTTGTTGTACAGTTGCACATGTAGCAAGTCTAAAGTGCCACGCAATTCGTCAATTAACGGAATATATGCACCCCAAATGCCGGAGTAAGCAATCATGCCGCCGTGAACATAAGGGTGTTCTGGTGCCATGGTCAAATACATATCACCGCCAGTATTGGCTTCGATGGCTTTGAGTGCACGAGGCAATCGCGCCTGAATTTGCGAGCCGTGAACTAAGTTCGAGCCACTTTCAAGGTCGATATCTAAACCGCTGAATCCCCACTCGTTGATAAGAGCGGTCAGACTTGAGACAAAATTGGCTTCGTCGGAGGCAGTATTGAGCGTAATAGTACCTTCGGCTCCCCCTAACGATAACACCACTTGTTTGCCTTGTGCCTTGAGCGCTGCAATGTCTTGTTTGAACTGAGCTGGGTCGATGGCTGCACAACCCGGTTTACCAGCAAACAGGTTAAAATGGACGGTTCCGGTAGAATTGCGGTCGTTATCGGCAAAAGCGATATCAATCACATCCCATTTGGCCGAGATTTTACCCAGTTCAATTGGACAGCCAGACCCGTTGATGAAGTTATGCCAGTAACCAATTAACTGGTGAGGACCATTGACTGGGGTAGTGATCACATTGACGGTTGAAGCTGTCGTAAACGCCGTTTGGCCATTGGCATCGGTCGCTTTGGCCGAGACTGAATATTGACCTGTCGAACCGGGTGTCCATTTGCCGTTGTAAGGCGAGGTTGTGTCGGTGGCGACTACCGAGCCGTTAACCACAAATTCAACTTTAGCGACAACGCTGTCAATTGAAGTCGCAGTAGCGGCCAATGCAACAGTTTTGCCTAGCGTGACTGTGGTGCCACTGGCAGGGCTGGTTAAACTGGCGATAAGCGTTTCGTCGGTTACGTTGACCAAAGTCGTGGCATCGCCGGTGTTGCCTTCGTTGTCGGTGGCAATGGCTTTAAGCTGTACTTCGCCTAATCCAGCTACTTTCCAACTGGCGCTGTAAGGTGCGGTTGTGTCGGTGTGCACGCTGATACCTGCGGCGAAAAACTCAACAGACTCTACTGTGCCGTCACCGTCTGCAGCATCGACGTTAATGCTGACAGTTGTGCCAACCGCCAGCAAGGCGTTGTCGGCGGGGGAGGTAATAGCAACCTCAGGGCCAATGGCGCAAAGACCCAAATCTGTCCAGGCATCACCCCAATGGGCACCAACACCAGGTTCGTAGGCCCAAGCCGCATTAGAGCCACACCAACCGCCGACGATACAGCTGTATTTTCGATTGTTGTTTTATCTTTGACCTAAAAAGGCTGACAAAATCTAACATTACTTTTGAAAAACTGCCAAAAATTTGTGTTTTTTTTATTAACCTTCGTTTCCATGGAAACCAAAGATGAGTTCCAGAATACTTAATTAAATGAGTTCATGTAATCATGGATTTCACTAAATGATTAAGTCAAATAACATAGATTATAGGTAAAGATTACATTTAAAAATGGCTTTAATATAAATAATTATCATGACCTTGAACTAATTGTTCAAGGTCATGAAAACCACCCGACCCCTGAAAAATTCAGGCTTAATCCAA
>JABSOG010000580.1 GCA_013216025.1 Algicola sp.
CCGCGACTTTAACCGGCGTTAAAACCCTGATCACCGCTGGCGAAGCGCCAATCAAACAAGACGTGCAAAAGCTTTATCAGCAGCTGAGTTATTTTAATGCCTATGGCCCAAGTGAATCGTCGGTATGTGCCACCCTCAATCGGGTGAAGCATCTTGATGCGAACCAGCCTATTTCTATTGGCAAGCCGATAAAAGGGTTAGCGATTTATTTGCTAGATCAAGACCAACAGCTGGTGCCGCGCGGTATTCAGGGTGAAATTGCCATCAGTGGTATCGGGTTGGCACAAGGCTATTGGCAACAACGTGAATTGACTGCCGAAAAATTTGTCAAGGTAGGAGCACTCGGTGAGCAACAAGTTTATTTGACTGGCGACTTGGGGTATTGGAATCAAAACGGCGAGCTAGTATTTGTTGGCCGTAAAGACAACCAAGTGAAACTCAGAGGCCACCGCATTGAATTGAACGAGGTCAACAACACCTTGATTGATTTGGGCGTAACCACAGATGCACACACCATGGTGATAAACCATCAAGGAAATGCCAAACTGGTGGCCTTTATTGTCGGTGAATCAAGCCAAATCGTTGAATCCAACATCAAACAGCAGTTGGGCGAATATCTGCCCTCTTATATGATCCCTCACCAAATATTGAGCCTCCACCGTTTTGTTATGACCACCAATGGCAAAATCGACAGCGATTATCTTAAGGCTTATGCACTTGATAACAGCCGACAAACCCAGTTTTTAGCACCCGTCAATGAGACTGAAACCACGCTGGTCGACTTGTTCAAAACCACTTTGGGGTTAGATAAAGTCTCAACCGATGCTTCGTTTTTTGACTTGGGTGGTGATTCAATCAAAGCCATTGAATTGGTCGCCAAACTGCGGCAATTGGGTCATACGTTGGGCAGCAAAGCGGTGTTTTTACATCCGCAGCCTGTCTTACTTGCTGCACACTTAGTTGCATCAGCCAATAAAACCCATCAAGTAGTCCAGCAAGACTGTGTTGGCGAAGTTAGAGACGTTGGTGAAATTGGAGAAGTTGGAGAAGTGCTGCTCAGTCCAATTCAAGCTTGGTTTTTTGATACGTTCAAGCAACAAAGTCATCACTTTAATCATTCAGAGGTGTTTTTCAGCGAAAACCGCTTAGACATCAAAGCACTTAAAGTGGCGATGAACGCACTGATACAAAGTTTTGATTTACTCAAGGCCAAAGTCATCAGTCTTGACTATAATCCGCGTTTAACGATTGACGCTGGTGAGTTTGAACTGCCACTGCGCTTGCGTACCCTAACTGAACAGCAGGTAGACGATGCCTTGATGCAAGACCAGTCATCGTTTGATTTAAGCCAAGGGCCACTATGGCAATTTGTGGTGTATTCGACCCCACGAGGCGACCGTTTGCTGATGTGTTTTCATCATCTGGTTATCGACGGTATTTCGTGGCGGCTGGTGGTACAGAATTTTAATGAGGTTTATCAACGGGCGCTGCGAGGCGAGAAGCCTTCTGTTATAAAGGGGATAACCAAAACCGCCAGCTTTAAACAATTCACCGAAGCGGTGCACCAGTACAGTCAGTCTGAGCAATTGCACAACGAAATTGGCTTTTGGCAGCAGTGGGCAGATGAAAAATACATCGAACTCAAACAAGACAAAGCGGTTGCACAGCAGCAGATCGATTGTGTAGATGCTGTGATCGTTAAACTGTCGGTGAATGAAACCACATTGCTGCTAAAAGAAACCTTACCACAGCTAAAAGCGACGATGAACGAGTATCTTCTGAGTGCTTTAGCGCAAGCATTGACCCAGTATCGTCAGCAAGAACAAACCCTGATCATGATGGAAGGTCATGGACGCGATGAAGAATTGTGTGGGGGGTTAGATTTGAGCCAAGTGGTGGGCTGGTTCACCAATGCTTATCCGTTATTGATCAGTAGCAAAGGCGACACCGTGGTTGAGCGACTCTTGAATAATCGCCAAGCCCTTGGGGACACGCCCAACGCGGGCATCGGCTTTAATATATTGAAATACATCAGCCCGCTGTACGGTTGTGGCGAAAGATTTGATTACCAACCGAACATCAGTTTCAACTATCTTGGCCATTACAGCGAAGACAAGTTACTTGACTTTATGACGGTGGATAAAACCGCACCCGATTGCAGTGTCAGTGGGACCAGCGAACTGTTGTATCCATTGAACATTAACGGGTTTATCCGCAATGGCGCGCTGGAGTTTTATTTTGGCTATCACACCCAAGCATTTGAACGGGACACTATCATAAGTATTGCACACCGTTTCTTACAAGAATTACAGCAGTTTGAACACAGCCTTCCAATCGTGGAAGCCTGATTACATGGAGAAAAGAAAAAAAATGAGTAATAACAAACGAATTAAATTTCCGCTATCGGCCATTGCAGCCGCATTCATATTAAGTGGTTGTGGTTCTGACAGCCCGGGTGGCGATCCAAATGCAGGGCCTATAACGCCTATCCCGCAGCCGCCACAAGTGTTTCAGGGCACGCTTGCAGCACCCATTGAAGGGTTGAGTTATACCTCTGGTGGCCAGCAAGGTTTGACTGATGCAACTGGGGCATTTTCTTATGAAGAAGGGGCGAACATTACGTTCAACCTTGGCAGCTTGCCGATTGGTAACGCTGTAGCAGGTAGCGCGAGTGTTGCATTAGAGACGTTGTTTACCGATGGCGACGCCGATGCGGCCTACAACAAAGTACTGCAAGTATTGACTGTATTAGATTCAGATTTAAATCCTGTCAATGGTATCACCATTCATCAAGATGCGCTAAGCGCTGCTGTTGAGACCTTAGCTGCTCTGGATTTATCCAGTGCAACTTTTGCGGCAGATTACTCGGCGTTTGTTAATGATGTGGCTAGCCAAAATATCGGTGCGGTTGAGTTGAGTGCTTTGGATGCGTTGACCTGGTATCAAAAGCTCGAAATTCAAACGTATATGATTAGTCAGGTGAGTGCCAAAACATTGCCGGGCGTGACCCTGTCTATCGAACTGCCTAATGGCGAACTGTGGCATACGGCCGCCGGTGTGGCCAATACCGCTAGTCAAACTGTAATGACCCCAGATCACAAATTTAGAATTGGTAGTTCAACCAAATCTTTTGTCGGTTTGGCGACCATGCAATTGATTGACGAAGGGTTGTTAAGCCTCGACCAAACTGTTGAAGAATTTCTGCCAGGTAAATTCCCCTACGGCCCCGAAATGACCATAAAAATGCTGTTGAACCATACTGCGGGCATGTTTAGTTTTACCAATGAATACCCGGGTTTTCAAGCGGCATTTGGCGTGACTATCGATATACCGACAACCGATTTATGGTTCTATCGTTATATGGAAAATCCGGCCTTTATCTGGGGCACCAATGACCTAGTTGATATAGGTTCGGCCGTTAACACCGCATTTCACAATAACAATGCTACAGCCGCCAACCCGTATTTGATGAATGGGCCGGGATTGGTGTGGAACTATGCCAATACGCACTATGTTTCGCTCGAAAAAATCATCGAACAAGTCACCGGTAATAGCTGGCAACACGAAGTGACTACCCGCTTTATTGAACCTCTGGGCATGACCAATACGCATACCCCGGTATCGGGCGAGTTTTATATGGTCGGCCCTTATGCCGACGGTTACATCAACTGGGTAGACAATCAGGGCGCAGCGGTTGCGGGGATGTTTGGTTATCCAAATTCAGATTTTGTTCGCACCAATACCGACCCTTCTTATACTAAGGGTTCGGGTGCAATGACGTCTACAGCACCAGACTTGGCCACTTGGTCACGCGCGGTGATGGAAGGTGAGCTATTAAGCCCGGCAACCCAAGCGCTGTTTAGAAAGCCATTTTGTGTGGCCAATGCCTTTGGTGAAGACGTTGCGATGTTGCAAGGCGTAGTACACGACCTGCCCAACAAGATTTATGGTCACCGGGGTCAAATCGCCGGTTACGATGCGTCTTGGCAATATCGCTTTACAGACGGCACTAACCCGGCCAACATGGGTGCACCGATGGTGGTGTTGATCAACAGAACCTTGCTCAATGAAGTCGTGAACGGGGCAACGTACGTACCCAACGCCAACGACGTTATTTTGTTGGGTGTGTTGCAAATACTGTATGGCACAGCTGCTGTTGATAGCAATCCAACTTGTACTACAGTGCCTAAATACCTGCAAAGACATGCTGGACGAAAGGATGCCAGAACCAAGAATCTGCCATTGTCTGAGTACTAATTTAATCTGATGAATCCCCCGGTTTTACCGGGGTGACGGCACTCCATCGAAAAATCATTGTTTTATACAATACGGTGAAATATGAAGTTAGAAAAACAAATTCAGGTGGTCAACAACATTTCAAAACAGGACTTTCAGAGTGACTTTGTTATTCCGCAAATTCCGGTGGTGATAAAAAATGCGGTCAATCACTGGGCGGCTTTTGAAAAATGGCAGCCTGACTATCTTGAGCAACAGGTCGGTGATTTAAAAGTCTCGTTGAAAAAGTCTGAATCCTTTAAACACCCAGACGCCAATCAAAAAGACCCGGGTGCAACAATGCAACTGACTTTTGCCCAGTATTTGCAAAAGACGGTGTTTAATGACGACATGGTCGAGCGAAAAAAGTATTATCTCAGCGGTGACGAAAACTTTTTTTATACCCAAGGCAAGCAAAACCCAGCGTATGCGCCGATTGCCGATGACTTTAAGGTCCCCGAGTTGTTTGATCACAACCGGCTACGAGATATTTCTTTTTGGTTAAGTGTACAGGGCATGTTCTCGTGGCTGCATTTTGACGGCAATGGTTGTCATAATCTTAATGTGCAGGTTGCAGGTTCAAAAAGAGTGCAGCTGTTTCATCCTGATCAAGTCAGCAAACTTTACCCCATAACGTTGAGAGAAAATATTCAGGGGTTCAACTTTTCAAAAATCGACTTGGTTGACTATCAAGCCAGTAAATTTCCGTTGAGTAAAGACGCGGTTTATCAAGAAACCATCCTCGAAGCTGGCGATATGCTGTTTATACCGGCCGTTTGGTATCACGGTATTCATCATTTGGGTGACGTGAATATGAATGTCAATTTTTGGTGGCAGCCCGAAACGGTGCAGTTGTCGTCGAATGTAATGCGCTCTGAACTGTTAAAAACCGCCCATGAGGCGTATCTTTCAAAGGTAATGGACAACTACGACAATCCCAAGTGGGAAAATTGGTGTAAAGATGAAGTTAAAGCCGCCGAATTATTATTTGCGTGTGACGAACATTTAATCGCGCGCTAGCAGATTTATGAATATGAATATTAAAAAGGAACAAGGAGATACCATGCCAGTTAAAAAGAACAATATTGAGATTGTCAAAGATGCTTTGACAATTGCCGGAGAAACCCTGCTATTACCCGGGGGCAGCTTACTGGCCAAAGGCGATATGAAGCGCGGATTGGCCCATGCTGGTCTGGGATTAGCCGCAAGACTGGCCTTGGGTGCACCAGGGCTTATTTTGGTTGGCGCCAACGCCTATTGCACCGCCAAAACAGGAAAAGGGTTATTGGCCAATCTGTCATCTACCAAAGGCCCCGGCGATTTTAGTCT
>JABSOG010000581.1 GCA_013216025.1 Algicola sp.
AATCGCTACAATTGCAATACCTTAGTAAAGAAGAAGCCCCAGTGGTGTTAGGCCAGTTGATATCGTGGAAAAGTGGCGCGTCACTGTTGGCTTATGGTGCCATTTGGCTGTGTTTTAATGTTTTTGTTGTTGAGTATTCATTTATTTATATGCTGTTTGGCGGGGTCAGTTTTGCTTTGCTGGTGGTGATCATGACCTCATTCCCGACATTTACCAGCCACACTGAACAGCACAAACATCTGGTGTTACGAAAGCGTTATTGGTTGTTTTATTTACTGACCTTTTTGGGCGGTGCCAGACGCCAGATTTTCGTCGTCTTTGCTGGATTCATGATGGTCGAAAAGTTTGGCTATGATGTGTCGGATATTGCCGCACTTTATATCATCAACCACATATTAAATATTTACTTAGGGCCAAAGATAGGCAAGCTGATTGGCCGCATTGGCGAACGCAAAGCGTTAACGCTTGAATACACCGGGCTGATCATTGTATTTGTCGGTTATGCCCTTGTTGAAGATGCCACGATAGCCGCTGGTTTATATGTTATTGACCACTTGTTTTTTGCCATGGCGATAGCGATAAAGACGTTTTTCCAAAAAATCGCTGACCCAGCCGATATGGCCAGCACTGCCGGAGTCAGCTTCAGCATCAACCATATCGCCGCCGTGATTTTACCCGCGATGCTTGGCTTGGTGTGGATGGTAAACCCAGCAATGGTGTTTTATATCGGTGCCGGACTGGCCGTGGTGTCGTTGCTGAGTTCGCAGTACATCACTCATCAGCTTAATGAACATGATTTGGCCATGGCGGCTAAAAGCTCATAAGGATTTAATAGTGGCACAATACAAGAAAAAGCAAAAACCTTCGGTTTCTGCAGAAACAGTGAACGAGGCCGAAGCTGTAGCCAAGGCGACTCAACGTCCAGGGCAAACCAAAGAGCAAACCAAGCTGATTGCCCAAGGTATTCAAAAAGGCATTGAAGAGTATAAGAAACGTAATAAAGGCAAAGCGCGCGAGCTTGATAAGAAGCTTAAAAAGGTGTCTAGCCAGCAGCCTCAAACTTCAGACGAAGTTGATGAGGTTATTGAACCCCAGAACAAGGCTAACTTGTTGCCATGGATTTTACTTGTTGTTAGCTGGATAGGGTTTGCGGCTTATTTGGGGTTGGCTCCAATGTCAAAGTAGCGTGCATTTTATGCACGAAAACAATTATTAGATGAAACCGGTCGTGCATAGAATGCACGCTACGTGGGAATAATTAAGGGGTAACTATGTCGACATATTTTGCTGAGATAAAATGGCAACGGGAGCAACAGAATTTTCTAGATGACCAATACAGCCGGGGCCACACTTGGCGCTTTGATGGCGGCGTAACAGTGCCGGCTTCATCATCTCCCCACATTGTACCAGTACCAATGTCTGTTGAAGCTAACGTCGACCCTGAAGAAGCCTTTGTCGCCTCGCTATCAAGCTGTCACATGTTATTCTTCTTGTCTATTGCTGCCAAACGCCGGTATGTTGTCGACTCGTATGTCGACAAAGCTGAAGGGCTTATGGAAAACGATAAAGACGGTGATATGGCAATGACCAAAGTGACTTTAAAACCCGAGGTTAAGTTTTCTGGTGATCGGATGCCTAAACCGGCTCAAATCGACAAAATGCATCATCAGGCGCATGACCTGTGCTTCTTGGCCAAGTCGGTTAAGAGTGAGATTGTGGTTGAAGCTTTAGTGTAAATCACCTGACCGTGGGGCTACCCCTTTTTTATCGGTTCTGCTAATCTAATTAGAACGTATTAGATGGTTATTCTTGCGTAGGTTGTGGTTGAGAATGCGGAGCATCGAAGCCCAACATTTAGAGTGTTGGGCCTCCTCGCTCCGCTTGTCGACCGCAACCTACGGTAACCAACAAAGGAAGCCCAGTGTGTCAGACGAATTTGAAGATGACGAAGTAGAAAAGCCTGCCGGTCTCCCCGGTTGGATGGCCACATTCGCCGATATGATGGCGCTATTAATGTGCTTTTTTGTGCTACTTTTATCTTATTCTGAATTAGACGCGCAAAAATTCAAACGCATAGCCGGGTCGATGAAACAGGCCTTTGGGGTGCAAAACGAAATTAACCTTGATGAAATCCCCAAGGGTACCGATGCCATTTTAGATAACTTTTCTCCCGGCATTCCCCAACCTGCCCCAATTGAAAATATCGAACAAAGCACTGTAGATTCTTCTCAGGAATTCCTAGATCGCACCGCTATAGAGCAACAGGAAGCCCTAGCACTTGAAGAAGCACGTAAAAAGCAGCTAGCCGAAGCACAGCGTCTTAACAATGAGATAATCGACAGGCTCAGGGTTGAATTAAAGGGCGAGCTTGAGCAAGGGGTACTGGAGTTGGATCAACACGGTCAACAAATCATTTTTCGTATTCGCGAAAGGGGTTCGTTCAGTTCTGCTTCTGCTTTTTTACAGCCACGTTTCAAGCCGGTTATTTTGAAAATAACCAAGCTGCTCAACGGCATTCCCGGCGAGATCACGGTCTCTGGCCATACCGACAATCAACCGGTTGCGCAGGGCATGTTTGATAATAACTGGGATTTGTCTGCCAAGCGGGCAGTTGCTGTGGCAACCCAAATGACGCGAATCGAAGATTTTGATACTGGCAGAATGACCGTCAGCGGCCATGCTAGCAATAAACCGTTAAACGATGCTAATACCATTGCCGCCCGGCGAATCAACCGGCGGGTGGAGATAAGCGTCATTCATGGCAAAGCAACCGATCTTGGTTCAATCAATTTATTACAGTGATTTATTAGAGTCATTTATTACAGCTATTTATTACAAGAAAGGAGTTTTCATGGATAAGGGCAGTTCGATTGGTCTGGTGGTGTTATTGGTCGCCGTTATTGGTGGCATTTTATCCACCGGTGCACCAATGATTAGTTTTTTTGATGTCCCTTCTGTTTTTATTGTTATTATCGGCACGTTCGGCGCAGTCATGATCAGTTACCGACTGCCGGTTTTCATCGTTGCATTGCTCAATATTTCCCTTGCGTTCAGAGCCCAAACTACCCATCCACTGGAAACCGTTGAGCAGTTGGTGGATTTGGCAGATATCTCCAGAAGCGGCGGTTTTTTGGCAATGGAAGGTGTGAAACTGAGCGACCCGTTTATGGCTAAGGCGAAAGACCTTTTAATTGACGGGCACGACATTGAAACGTTGGAAGCAATATTAACCAAAGAGATCTTTTTAACCAAAGAACGGAATAATTCGTCGGTCAAAGTACTTAATTCGTTTACTGAAATTGCCCCAGCCATGGGCATGGTGGGTACTTTGATTGGTTTGGTGGCGATGTTGTTGTCGATGGAAGATCCCAAAACCATCGGTAAAAGTATGTCTGTCGCCTTGCTGACGACCCTCTACGGTGCTTTGATAGCCAATGGTATCACCGGTCCTTTAGCACGAAAGCTCAGCGAGCGCAGCAGTGAAATCAAGCAGCACCAGTCGATGGTCAGAGACGGTTTTGTGCGCATTGCCAACGGCGACAATCCCAAGGCCATCCACGAATATCTGCAAAGTTATCTTGAAGAAACCAAGCGCCGCCCACCTTTATCGGCCTCTGAGTTACAGTCTCAACGAGCCAGTTCAATTGATGCCAAAACAGAATAGGCGCGCTAAATTTGCTGACCGGGTATCGTAATTTTTCGCGATAGTTAATATTAATGTTCTGTTTTAACCGTTTTGCCTGACAAAGCCGTTATTTATGGTTATCTTTTTAATTATGACAAATCAATCAGAGGTTTTACATGAGTATTGAAATTGAGAATTATTACGAGCATCTGCTTTTGGAAGAGGTCAACCAACTGGTGATCGGCGGAGATTTGCCAGCCGATGAGGAATTACTCAGTGACATTGCCTGTTTAGCGATGAATAACCTGCCTTCACGCTACGCCCATCATGCGGTGGATATGGCGTTTTTTCTCAGTGAAGATGAACGAATTGAGATGAACAACAAGGTAGCAATAGCATTGAATAATGCCATAGAGAAGGTGATGAGCTGACAATTGACGGGCAAACATCCCTGTTTGCCCGTCAATTGTATATTACTGTAAGAGTGAAATATCAGCAGTCTGCAAGAACAACGCCCGCAAGCTATTCAGCAATGCCAAACGATTGTGTTTCACCGCTTCATCATCTGCCATGACCATCACGTTATCAAAGAAATCATCTACCGGCTCTTTCAAGTCAGCCAATGACACCAATGCAGCCTGGTAATCTCCCGCTTCATAAACAGGTTTCAGCGCTTCAATCTTTTCGTTGACCAATTGCGCCAACGTTTTCTCTTGATCCAACTCTAATAGCCCTGTATCGACACTGGTCGGCAGTTCTCCGTCGAATTTGGCCAGAATATTTCCGACACGCTTATTGGCCGCTGCGAGCGACTGAGCGCCTTCCAGCGTAGAGAAATGAGTAACCGCTTGCACACGCTTGTCAAAATCAGCCGGTTGAGTCGGCCTGAGTGCCAATACCGCCAATATCACGTCAACTTTGATTGATTGTTCTTGATACCAAGCACGAAAACGCCCCAGTACAAAATCAATCACATCGTCTTGAATGTTTTTGGCGGTCAACTTGTCACCGTACAGGCTGATGCTTTGAGCAATCATATCTGTTAAGTCCAAAGACAGGTTTTTCTCAACAATGATCCGTAGCAAACCGATAGCAGCACGGCGTAAAGCGAACGGGTCTTTGTCGGCTTTTGGTGGTTGACCTATGCCAAAGATGCCAACCAGTGAATCAATTTTGTCAGCGATGGCTACAGCACAACTAACCGTGGATGACGGCAATTCGTCACCGGCAAAACGCGGCTGGTATTGTTCGTTTAGTGCTTTGGCGACTAAGTCATGCTCGTTGTCGTTTTGTGCATAGTACATGCCCATCACGCCCTGAATGCCCGGAAACTCAACGACCATGTCAGACATAAGGTCAGTTTTGCTTAACAGCCCTGCCCGTTTTGCGTGATCAACATCGGCGTCAATCTGGCCTGCAATGAATCCGGCCAAATCAGAAATTCGCTCCGACTTTTCTTTGAGTGTACCCAGTTGTTTCTGGAACAATACACTAGAGAGACTCTCTAATCTGTCTTCAAGGCGAGTTTTCTTGTCGTTGTTGAAGAAGAATTCGGCATCGGCCAAGCGTGGACGAACCACTTTCTCGTTACCGTGAATGATCTGGTTGGGATCTTTACTTTCAATGTTGGTAACAAAGATGAACTTAGGCAACAACTTGCCATTTTCGTCGGTTACCGGAAAGTACTTTTGATTGTCTTTCATGGTGTAGATCAAAGCTTCGGCTGGCACTTCAAGGTATTTCTCTTCAAAGCTACCAATCAGCGTCACTGGCCATTCAACCAAAGAGTTAACTTCGTCGAGCAGTTCATCATCAACTACCGCAACACCATTAAGTGATTTTGCTGCCGCATCAACTTGCGCTTGAATGTCGGCTTTACGCGCTTGGTAGTTTACCGCAACGTAAGCTTCTTTGAGGCTGGCTTCGTAGTCGTCTGCATGGTTGAGAGTCACCACGCCTTCGTGAAAAAAACGATG
>JABSOG010000582.1 GCA_013216025.1 Algicola sp.
TGTTTACCTTCAGACGTACCACCGAGCAATAAAAGTTTCATCCGGCGGCATTTCCAGAGAAGCTAATAAGATTGCCTTGACGGTCGATCACCCAGATTTCAAGTTCAATCTTTTTAACTTTACCATTTATCTTTCTATCAACCTTTTCCAGAGCTGCCTGACACACCGCTTCGGCCAAATCGATTTTGTGATCAAAACAATGACCCAAAGCATCAATACAGATGTTCGACGCGATAATCGCCGCAAGCAAATCTGCGTTTGCCCCTCGGGCTTTGGCTAAATCGGCCAAAAACGTCAAATCAATGCTCGACGCTTGCGAGTGCAAATTCCACTTGCCCATCGCCAATTTGCTAATTTTTCCGAAACCGCCGCAAATGCTGAGCTTTTTTAACCCGGAGTTTGCTGATATCAGTTTTTTAGCATGGCTTAATACGGCACCAACAAAGTCACCCATTTCAATCAATGCCATCTCATCGAGTTGGTAATAGTCGCTAATGGCTTGTTCACTGCGATTACCAGTTGTTGCGGCTACGTGAGTGTGACCGTTGGTGGTCGCGACATCGAGGCCTTGATAGATTGACGCGATATATGCCGAACAAGAAAAAGGCCTGACGATGCCGGTCGTGCCCAGTATTGATAACCCGCCGATAATGCCCAGTCGCCCATTCATGGTTTTAAGGGCAATTTGTTCGCCGTTTTCGACCCCTACCCAAACCTCAAAACCGCCATCATATCCGTGTAACTCACCAATGTGCTCAAGATGTTCTGTCATCATTTGGCGCGGCACTGGGTTTATTGCAGGCTCTGAAACCGCTAACGATAATCCGGCCCGAGTCACTGTACCCACCCCTTTTGCGGCGTGAAACGTAACGCCCTTTTGATCTTTTAATAGCAACTCGACAAATACCGTTGCGCCATGGGTGACGTCTGGGTCGTCTCCGGCATCTTTGATTGTTGCAGCGCGCGTCGAGTGTGTTGTAAGTTGCTGATTATCGGTGATTGTCAGTTCAACAATTTTGCCCTTGGGCAAGGTAACACTAACGATGTTGGTGGCTTGGCCAGTCAATAAATACTGAGCTGCTGCCACGCAGCAGGCAGTCGCGCAACATCCTGTCGTCAAACCAGTCTTTAAGGGTTGAGGTGATTCGTCACTCTCAGGCCACATTACCTAAATGGCCTAAATCGCCTGATATAGCCATATAACGCCCACAACGCTGGCGGTGGTCGCAACAAAACGGCGACTCCAATAATAAAAGCGGTCGTAACGCTGCTTTAATTTGCTTTGAATCAAACCCAGTCCAAAACCAAATAACATCATCGATAACATCACGCCGAATGAGAAAACCAACAGATAACCAATCACCACCGTTAAATCACCCTGACCAACAGCGGGGATCAAAGCCAATGCCGGTGCGCTGCCTGCCAAGCCGTGCAACGAACCCACCATCACCGGAACATGTGTTGCCTCGGTTTTTGCGGTGGTATGTTGTTCGTCGTGCCAATGGCGGTGTTTTATGTCGCCGTGAGAGTGCAAGTCAAAGCGTATTTTTTCTTTGCGAAACTGCCAAAAACAGGCGGCCCCCAAGCCAATCAGCAACACACCAACACTCATTTCGGCAAACCGTTGCAAATACTCGGGAATCGCCACGCCTAAACCAAACAGTAATAATCCGCTGACCAACAACACACCTCCATGGCCGACCGCCCAGTGAGCACTGAACCAAATGGTGCGTAACAGGCTGGGTTTTTGATTGCTCAGCGCAGAGACCGCCATAACATGATCGGCATCGAGCGCGTGCATCATGCCCAAACCAAAACCCAGTAAAACCAACGGCAATAACTCAAACAACATCTAAACTCACTTGCTGTTTGGCTTGAGCGGCTTTGCTTTTAACTGACGAGGGATTAAACAGGCCGCAAATCGCATTAGGATTAGACGGAAAAAACAAATGCAAGTAACTGGCGGTTAAGCCATTTCGCCGATAAATCGCCTCCCCGGGGGCCGGATGTTTTGGCCTAACGCCATGAGCAATGGCCTGTGGAGTATCGTGACTCAACGAGCGATGGTGTGAATGGCCGCGCACATCACCTTCGGGCAAAGGTGCGGTTTGCATTCCCTGACAACCACCCCGAGGACGCATTTGCGCAAAACCCGGCATTAAACCCAACATGGTGTGACGTTTTTCATCTAAGTCTGACAAGTGATCGAGGCAATACAAAAAGCCGCCACACTCGGCAAGTACAGGTTTACCTTGGCCATAAAAATCTTGTATTGAACGGCGCATCGACTCGTTAGCCGACAGTTTTTGAGTGTGTAATTCTGGGTATCCGCCGGGTAACCACAACGCGTCTGCCTCTGGCATCGCTGCATCTGTCAGCGGCGAAAAGTACCGGCAAGTCGCGCCCATAGATTCTAACAAGCGAATGTTGGCATCGTAAATAAAACTGAAGGCGACGTCTTTGGCAATTGCGATGGTTTTGCCCGCTAACCCTTTTGGTAGTGAAGCCTGCTTTATAGGCGGCGAAAATTCGACTTTTTGCGCGGTTTCAAGAATGTTTTTTAAGGGTGAATCTTCTATCCAATCAGCAGCGGCTGACAAACGTTGTTCAAGTTCGGCGGTTATTTCTAGTGCCTGCACCAAACCTAAATGTCGTTCGGGTAGTTTAATGGCATCATCGCGTTTTAAAGTGGCCAGTAATGGCATTTCTTGGTGCTGATCGGGTTTTTCGAGCAGCGCATCTCTAATCAACTGAGCATGACGGTCGCTGCCACAATTGTTGGCAATCAACCCGGCAACAACAAAGTCATCACGATAATTGGCCAAACCCAACGCAATGGCTCCGGCGGTTTGCGCCATACCTTTAACGTCCATCACCAACGCCAACGGAATATCAAAACGTGCAGCCAAATCGGCGCTCGATGGGGAGCCGTCGAATATGCCCATTGCGCCTTCAATCAAGATAATGTCGGCCACTTGCGCGGCGTCATAAAGCTTTTGTTGGCAATAATTTTCGCCCGCCATCCACAAATCGAGCGGCTCAACCGGCTGGCCCGATGCCTGCTTTAAAATTTGCGGGTCGAGATAATCAGGGCCAACCTTAAACACCCGCACAACTTTGCCGTTGCGCCGTAACATAGCGGCCAATCCGGCGGTAATGGTGGTTTTACCCTGGCCTGAGGCAGGAGCTGCCATGATCAATGCCGGGCAGAGAATTTTAGTCATCGGGTTTCCTTAAATTTCATCTTGGGTCCTTTATGCCGACAACGACACATAATCACAACCTAACTGCCTTGCGATGTCTGGTCCTTTGCCGCGTTTAACCGGTGAATCTTCGACATCGACCAACACCACTTCGCCGAGCAAACTAATGCCCTGCAAATCTTGGCTGGTGCGTCCATCGGTGATCAACCAGGTTTTTATGGTCATTGTTTTCAATAGGTTTTGTTGATAATTTACCGCCCGCGTTAACATGTCTTTAAGGGGCGTGCCACCAGCAGCGGTGATGTCGTCTAACCATTGTTTGATTTGTTTTGGCGCCTTTTGTTTGGCCATCAACATACTGACCTGCTGGTTGCCAAAGCCAAAAACACATATTTGCTGCCTTAACAGATAAGCCTGTTCAGCAATTTGCATCACCACGGCTTTGGCCTTGCCAAACTGTTGTTGCTTGAGTGTCGACGCCGAAGTGTCGAGCAATACCATATTGAGTACGGGCGATTTTTGTATGGTTTTTTTAAAGCGTAGATTTTTCGGTGGCCACTGGCCGAAGGCATTAACCAGCGTGGCAAACCAGTCAGCTTGTTTTGTGTCGATTTTGCGCTGTTGACTGTCGCCTTGCCTGTTTGGCTCGGGTTTATTCAGCCCAAGCTTGGTAGAAGCCGTATTTAACGACAGGTTGAGCGTATCAGCGGTTTTTTGTTGCACCGGGACCATGGCGCCCCACTCGCCTGATGCCTTTTTAGATGCTGCTTGTTTAGGTGATGGCCGGGTAAAACCATTTTTATTGTTGGGTGGCGGCTGCTGTTCTTGTGGTGATGGTGGTTCGACAGTGTTTTTACGTCGATGGCTCAACACCAATTCTTCAACAGCCAAAATATCTTGTTCGGTTACCTCAACGCGACCATGCCAAACCGCATGTGCCGTTGCTGCCTTAAACCAAACAATATCCGCCCTTAAACCATCGACATTGGCGGCAAAACAGCGCTCGGCGATCATTTTACGTAAACCATCATCGCACTGCACTTTTGATAACAAGCTGCGAGCGTTGCTGATGGTTTGCTTCAGTTGTTGCTGCGCATTGTCATATTGAGCGACAAAACTGTTGGGGTCGGTATCAAAAGCATCACGAAGTTTGACAATTTCGATGCGCTGTTCGATTGAATACTGGTTGTCGAGCATAACCGAAAACCCAAAGCGGTCGAGCAATTGCCCACGTAATTCCCCTTCGTCTTGATTCATGGTGCCGAGTAATAAAAAGCGAGATTCGTGGCTATGGCTGATGCCATCACGTTCCACACAGTTCACCCCACTGGCGGCAACATCTAACAATAAATCAACCAAAGAATCAGGTAATAAATTCACTTCGTCGACGTACAACACACCATTGTGCGCTTTGGCCAAAAGGCCTGGATTAAACGCCACTTGCTGATTGCTCAGCACCTGTTGTAAATCCATAGTGCCAACCAGCATTTCTTCGCTTGCCGCCAATGGCAAGGTGACAAAATCATGACTTTCACCGGGTAATATATCAGCTAAACCCCGCGCCAAGGTCGACTTGGCCGACCCTCTGGGGCCGGTGACCAACACGCCGCCAATAGCCGGATTGATGGCCGCCAAAATCAGCGCCAATTTTAGCGGCTGTTGGCCACACACCGCGCAAAAAGGAAATCTAACCGGCAACATTTTTATCATTCCAATCATTGGACGCCGAACGACTCAACGCCCAAGCACACGCTCCGCCCAACAACAGCCAAAAAAACAAATTACTGAGCCCTGTGGCGACAATAAATTGATGATGCAGTTCGGTCAAACGGGCGACAACTTGTGGATCGGGATGAGTGAATGCAGGGCCCGCTACTCCTTGTACGGTATGGTGAGGCGCGCCTATTATAAACGGTAAAGCAATCACCAATAGTGCCAGCCATTTAAGTTTGGTTTTGGCAAACGCCGCAATGTACACCGCGATAGCAGCAGCCCCAACTGCCAGCAACCACCAAGTTTGACGGTTTTCGATGGCGGCGGCTTCAGTGCCCGGAATTTCGGGCGGTAAACCCCGCCCGGGGGTAACAAAAAAGACGATAAAACCTGCCGCGCCGCAAACTATGCCTTTAAAGACACCTTTTATTGCGCCTTTATCCCCGCTTTTATCCTCGTATAGGCGGATTTTGCCTTGAACCTGCAAAAAACTCATCCCCGACAAGATAATTGCCGCAAAACCAATCGCCGCCAAAATATTCGAGGCAATGGTATAACCGGTGCGCTCGCGACCATCTTCAGGCGACCATTCATCACTATTGTGTTGGTGCGCGGCGGCTGTAACCAGTTGATCGTTGCGTTTTTCTTGCTCCAATAACCCATCGTGCTGATGT
>JABSOG010000583.1 GCA_013216025.1 Algicola sp.
GATTCTGGCCGAGTAACACAAAGCAACTTTATGGATTTGGACGACCCGATTTCATTGGGTGACGTTAACGGCAGAGGCGCTTATTCACTGCACTTTAACAATGGCTGGTTATACAGCGGTGGTGCTTATACCAACCACTTCTGGGTGCCTGGTAAGTTGTGTATGTTGTATCTGCCGCAAACGGCTGACCGTGGTATCGACTTGAGAGTGCCCGGTGACAAAAACAGCGGCATGCCAACGACCGATACCCTGACCGCAACCAATGTATTTGACCCTCAGTTGTCCCTGAGTTATGTTTTTGACAACAATATTCTTGATGTGGCCAGCTATGGCGATTATCTGATTGTGGCGCTGGCCAAATCCGGTGTGCAGATTTTCCACCGTGAACGCCCTGAAATTAATGCCCAGCTGGTGGTGGATAATACCGTGCAAACGCATAGCGCACGGGCCATGCGACTGAAAATTTTGGGCAGCACCTTGTTTGTTGCTGGTGGCAATGGCGGTTTGCATGTTTATGACTTGGCCGAACCACTGGCCCCGCGTTTAATCTCTGCCGGTAATACCGAACGGGTTGAAGCGCTGGATTATTACAAAGACCGCTTGATTATTGGTGGTGGCCAAAATGGTATCACCGTGCTTGAACTGCCCCATTCATTGGTGGTTAGCAGCTCAGTGGCACAAGGGGAGATGATCGGTCAATACGACCCGATCACCCTCCGCTTTAATGAAATGATGGACATCAACGCCTTTACCGAACTGGCTGCCCTTAAAGTGGTTGATACCACACCCGGACCAAGTAATGGCCAGATATTGGCAGGTACCTTAACGCCTGTTGAGATCATCGAAGGTGCCGCACAAGAATATAGCCTGAGCTTTAGTCGTCAGTTGGACCACGACTATCAAATACAGATTAATGATGGCCGCAATATCAGGGGCGGGCAGCTGTGGACACCGTTTACCCTGGATGTGCGTGTCAGCAAAGGTGCAGTAGCCCAGCCGGTGATAACTCAGGTCAGCAATGGTGCATACCATCGTGCAAATGATCAAACTATCACCATCAAAGGTGATCATTTTGATGCGCAACAAGCCAAAGTCTTTGTTGATGAATATGAGGTGGGGGCGACCTGGGTTGATGGTCAAACCATGACCTTGTCAACGGCTGCACTAGACTTATTGCCGCTGGCAAACGGACAGCATCATATTCGGGTGATTCAGGGCGAAATGACCGCCCACTTCCTTGGCGGCGTATTAACCGCTGATGAATTTGACGCGGTATTATTTGAAATGTCGAGCCAGTCGGGGCCAGTTACCGGTGGTGAAACCGTTTCTATCAATGCCAGCAAAGACGTGATTTTACCGGGCAGCAAAATACTGTTGCGCTCTCGCAGTGGTGAAGAAATTTATACACAAGCCCTTGAAAATGGTGCGTTTAATATCAACTTGCATGATGATGTGAAAACCTTGTCGCATTTCACCTTTATGGTCCCCGGTGTGTTAGAGCCTGACTTGTATGAGGTTTATTTGATGGTTGCAGGCCAACAGGTATTCATAAGCCGTTACTCATACACCCAGCCAGCAGGGCGCAGTATTGACCTGCCAAACTACCCGCCAATGGTGGTCGGTGCATCACAAGTGGTCGGCAATACCTTGTTTGTTGGTGTTAAAGACGGTATTGAACCTACCGCTGCCAACCGCTTCTTGATGGAATTTGGCCTCGAAATTTATGATATTACGCTGTGGGACAACCCGTTAAGACGGGCGCAATTGCGTTTGGATACAGCGGTTACCGGTTTGTCTGTGGTGGATAATGTTGCCTATCTGGCCGCACAACAAGCAGGGTTGTTGGTGGTGGATGTGAGCGATTTGGATTCACCTTATGTGATCAGCGAAATGCCTGCATCGGGTTATTTAGCCAATGATGTCGACAGCCACCTTGGTAAAGGCATTTTGGCTATGGCCGCCAGCAGTGAATTGGGCGATGGTTTTGTGCGCTTCTTCTCACTGGCTGATGCAGATTTGGCCCAACCGGCAGGTTTCAACACCATAGTCTTCAGCAATTCTGGTAACAACAGCGACTTACAAGGTCAGCCTGTTGATCTCAGCTGGTGGAAAGATGAGTTGTATGTGTTGTTTAACCGCGAAGGTCAGTTGTACTTGGCCATCTTTGATGGTTTCGGAACCAACCTCAGTTATAAAGTTCAGGCCGTTGAACGTGGTCTGTTAAGTGAAGATGGTAAATTGACTGATGCTTCTTTGTTTATTCAAGACGGTCAAATCAGCATTACCACCGGTGAAGAGTATTTGGTATTGCAAGCTGATGGCAACGGCGATTACGCCACGATTTACTGGCAGTCTATTGAATCGAACAGCGGTGAATTACTGGCCAATGGCGCGGGTTTATTTATCTCGTCAGGCACTGGGTTAGGCGCAACAGCCTCGCCTGATTTGGTGGTATCTGGATTAACGCCACCGGCGGGTAACACCATCACCAAAGATGAGCGGGTCACCATCAGCTTTAATAAACTGATTAACACCAATGATGTGGTCCAAGCCATTGAATTGCTTGATGGCAATAGCAGTGTGATTGATACGTCTTTGTATACCGTTGAAGGCATTAACACCCTGTCTGGCGGCACGGTGAATATCGGCTTTGTTGGTGCGACTTTTGACTCCCTTACAGGAGAGCTCACTGTTAACCTCAATACCGATGTAACCGCCCTCAGTGGTACCCATTTGTTGCAACCATTTAGCGCCAACTATCAGCTGATTGAAGGCACGCGACCACAAATTGATAGCGTTAACAGAATTAACACCAGCTCTTCACAGGCCACGGCGTCTCACTACTTCCATGGTGATGGAACCGAAGTCGCTGTTATTGCAGGCAGTGGTTTTGGTACTGATGCAGCGGCGTTAACCATATTGCTTGGTAATGAAGTGATTGGTGCTGAGCAAATTGTCAGCGTGACTGACAACGCCATTGAAGTGAATGTGCCTAAGTTGTTCCTCGGCAATAACACGGCAGTATTAACTGTAACCGTCTCTAATTTGACCGTAAGTGATGTTATGTACGGTGCTATGGTCGTTATGCCAGCCACCAACATCGAAGAGATTAATCCGCCGACAGGTCCGCCACAAGGTGGCAACAATATTGATATTTATGGCAATGGGTTTAACCCCAGCACCAAAATCTTGTTTGGTGGCAGTATCGCCAATGATATTCGGGTATTGGCCAGCCATCATATTCGCGTCAAAGCCCCCTCAGGTGACTTTGGTTATGTTTCAATCAGCGCAGTTAATCCGCAATTCCCTGATGAAAGCGGATTTGCACAGCAACAGTATTTCTACGCCGGACAGGCGGCAGGGTCAGTAAATCTGTCTCGTGAAGAATCCAGCCCGGTATCGGCCATCGCCCGCAATGGTCAGTTATTGTATGTGGTCACCGGCGGCGGTTATGAGGTATTTGATACCACAGGTGCAGTAACCGAAATACCGACGACCAAAACGGCACAGTTGATGGTGGTGGATGTGACTGATCCGGTTAACCCGTTGACCATTAACAAAGACTTTGCCAATCAGACTTTACCGTATTTCTACCGTGCCAGCCTGCCAGAGCAGGGTTTCACCGATATGGTGGTTGATGGCAACGATTTGTACGCCATTGGCGGTGAAAAGCTGTTGCGCTTTGATGTGTCTCTCGCTGCCGACCCTTACTTGCTTGAAGACATCAACAATACCCAAACCAACCATGCAATTGCGGTTAAAAATTCAGTGGTTTATTTGTCTCAAGACAGTGGCGTGAAGATTTACCATCACGCTGCCAATGCCGATTTACGCCAAATTGGTGAAATCGACAGCCAGATAATTGGTGGTACTGCCAGTAAATTAGTGATTGCTGGTCAAACCTTGTGGGCACTGGTGCCAACAATTCATGAAGCCGTTGCGATTGAACTGATGTCGGGTGAATATAAAATCAGCAAGAGAATTCAGCTGGTTGATGGCTCGGGTTATCAGTTGTCTGGCAGTGATATGCTGGTTCACAATAACTGGCTGATGGTGTCTACCGGCGAAAATGGTACGGTTGAGTTGTTTGACCTCCTTCCTGATAAAGAGCCACAAAGCGGCAGCAATCATCTTGCCAGCCTGAATTTATCTTACCTGCTGCGTAACGGCAACCTGTCAGCAGGGCAGATGATGCTTTATGGTCAGACCTTGTATGTTGCCGGTGGTCATGGTGACTTGCAGTTATTTGATATCTCGCCTTGGTTAAACCAGCGCTTCAGAGCGCAAATTAACCTGCGTCATTACTTTGCGGTAACCGGTGCGGTGAACAGTTTGAGTTTTGCCCCGGATGCAATTTATGCTGGTACTTCATTTGTTTATGACAGTGCCGGTTTGGCCACCGAAAGCCCGGTTAATGTCGGTTTTGGCAGTGCCGGTTTAGGCGGTGGTTTAAATACCATCGTCAATGATTTATTGACTATTACTGAGCAACAACCTTTGGCCGAAGGTGTATTGGCCAATGGTCAGGCAGTTGAAATCCAGTTTAACCGACTGATTGATAACCAGCAGTTTGGGGCCATCGGTGATGAATTGCTGCAACTGACATTAGATGGTGTGAGGGTAGCGGGTTATGTCTCCAAGCTGACCAACAATGATGGTAGCCGTTTGATCTTCAGGGCGCAAAATCCGCTTGAAGCCGGTAAACGTTATCGGGTAACGGTATCGGGTGCCATTGAAGATTTAAATGGTCAACGACTGGAGAACGACTACAGTTTCCGCTTTGTTTATGCGGAACATCAACAACCTGTTCTTGAACAGGTATCGCCGAACTTTGGTTCTTGGCGTGGTGGCAGTGAAATCACACTAACCGGTAACGGTTTTAATCCTCAAACGACAGTCATTATTGCTGGCATCAGCGCGAGTGATGTTCAGTTGGTAGATCAACATCAAATTAAGTTTACAGCCCCTGCGTTATCGGTTCGACCAGATGAAAATCGACTGGTGGGTATTGCTGTTGCCAATGGAGAAGGTAATGGCCTGCTAAATGACTTTAAAGCGGCCAGTTTCACCTATGTGACCGATCCTCAAATTCAAACCATTGGTTTGATTAACAGTGGCGCACAACATTTTGTCTTTAACTCAGGCGAAACCATTGAGCTGAGCGGTCCGGGTCTTAACGGCTTTACTCAGGTCAGGGTTAATGGCAAAACGGCTGTTAATTTGTCTGTAGTTGATCACCGAACGCTGAGCTTTACTTTGCCGGACCAAACCATTGGCCAGCTTGATGTTGAGGTGTTTAATGACGCGTCACAAATAGACTTGGTCAACAACGATGAGTTAGTCATAGAATTTAATGGTCAAAGCCAGTTAAGCAATGTTGATCACTTCACCCGTTTTGATGATCTTTTGTTGGTTGCCAAAAACCATTCATCGGGCACAGACGCTCGAATTGAACTGCTGGCGACTCGCGGTTCATCAACACCGGCAACGTTAGCCAGTGTTGATACAACAGTTGCAACCAAAGCACTATCAATTGACACCCGTTATTTTGCGGTACTGGATGTTAACGGCAATGTGTCGGTTTATG
>JABSOG010000584.1 GCA_013216025.1 Algicola sp.
TGAATATAACCGGTGCTAAAACCGTTCAAATGCACGTTGCCACCTTGAATATTCGAACCCAGATAACCTTGTTTGTTGTAAACAAAACTGGCCAAAGCACCCGGTTTTAAACCAAAGAAAGCCTTGTCGGCTTTGCTGCTTTGTACTAATAATGAAGGCTTTCGATAATAACCTGAGGCTGCTTTATAATTTCGGGTGACACCAGCGGGGCCGTCAAAGAGGACTTGACCGTTACCGTTCAACACATTTTGAATGCCGTTCTCGCTGGCATCCCAATCGCCATTAACCGTTAAAATAACGCCAGATTGCACCACAAACTGACCTTTAAGCGCATAATCGCCCGAGGCAGTACTGGCTAAACCTGCTATAAAAGACTGGTCGATGGTAATGGTGAAACCACCAGCATCGAGCACATCGCCGTCTTGTGGCAATACGCCAAAAGTGTTGATGTCAGAGAGTGCGCCTGATTGCAGGGCCACAAGAGGTTGAACTTGAGTAACAGACAGCATCACGGTTGACGTGTCTGCAGGTTGTAAAGGGTTAGCCAGAGAGAGCTGGACCATGTCAGGTTGAGTTGAGGGGGGTTCTACTTCAGTCGCTTGTACTGAAGCGCTAAAAACTACGGACGTGAGCATCACGCCGCCAATTTCCGATAAATACTTTACCAATGTTAATATCCTTTTGTTACGATTGAATGACAGGAGTTACGCAGCAAATCCTATACAGCCAAAGAACAACATTCAATCTAAAGCCCGAATAGCGAACCGAAAATTTCTATCAAAAACAGGTCTATCAATTTAACTTTTTAACAAAAATATCATGATTGATTAAACTGATATTTAGGACGAAACCGGCTTATAAGCGGCTTTATCATTCATTCTGTGTGATCACAAAAACTACAAAATTTAGGACATTATACAATTTGAACCATTATATGTAACAAAGTGTGTGTAAACAGACTTAACGGTGTATATTGCAATATTCACCTGATTGATCAAAACTGACAGGCCAGCAAAACAAGGTGTTGAACCGCCTTATTTAGCGTTTTCAGACCAATCTACAATGATAATAATGCCCGGAGTTCTTATTGTTTGCTAAATTAATCGGCTTAAAGGCCACCTTGTTAAGCCTTATTGGCGCGACAGTCATGTTTGCGCTGACAATCCACTACCAATCAATTTATCAAGCTCAATGGCATGACAAACTCGCGCTGATCACCTACCTGTTATATGGGATGCTAATCATCACAGCCGTATTTTCCGCCCAATTTAACCGCAGTCGTGTGACACTATTATGTCTGTTGTGGGGATTATTTTTGACCACCAGCGACTACGATCTGCCTTGGTCAAAATGGTTAATCGCCAATAATCAATGGCTAACACTATGCGGCGGTGGTCTTTTGATGTTGTTAGCGTTAATTAAAGACAGAGGACTAATCTCAATTCACGGCGTGGCACGGCTGATTTTTATCGCCTTATGTGGTGCGCTGGCCTACGGATGGTTAATGCTTGCCGATATGGCGGGGCCCATGCTACCCAAGCATCAAATCACCACCACGTTACTCCCGCTTATGTCATTAAAAATCCCATTGGCCATCATGGTCTTGCTGCTGTTATGGCAAAGCCTGCGCCAAAGCAGCTTAACCTTAACCACCTTATTAACCGGCTTTATCGTCTGGTGCCTGATGCATTTTCAATGGATAACCCTGCCTTGGACAGCCGTGATTGGCGTACTTGTTATCCACCATTTATTAATTGTGATCATCGACGCCTACTATCTTGCCTACCGCGATGATTTAACCGGCTTGGCTTCGCGCCGCGCGCTTAATCAATTGGCGTTGTCGCTGGGCAGAAAATACACCGTGGCGATGCTCGACATCGATCATTTTAAAAAATTCAACGACACCTACGGCCATGACATTGGTGATCAGGTATTAAAACTGGTGGCCGCCAAACTGGGCAAAGTCAAAGGCGGTGGCAAAGTGTTTCGTTACGGCGGCGAAGAATTTACCATTGTCTTCCCGCGTAAAACCGTCGAACAATCCCTGCCCCACCTCGAAGAGTTGCGCCAAGCAATCGCCGATTACGGCATGGTGGTACGCAAACCCCAGCGCAAAACCAAAAAAGAAAGAAAAGCCAAACCACCGGGCGAGAAAACTGTCAGCGTACAAATTTCGATTGGTGTTACCAGCCGCAAAGGCAAACAGCAATTTGAGCAGGCACTTAAAGAAGCCGATTTAGCGCTTTATCGTGCCAAGAAAAGTGGACGTAATAACGTAAGTGAGTGAAGGCTGATATCAAACAAGAATATGTGTTGGTTGAGATTTTAAAAGATTCTGTGGGGTATCACCTTAACTTAGTGATTTGAAAAAACCTGTGGGCTCACTGGCTAAAAGAGTCAAAAGCTTAGCCAGTGCCCAATGTCATTCTAAATTATTGTAATACGTGATTTAAATCTAAAGATGCGGCATACCATCCTGGCACCGTTAAGTGATTATCATCAAAATAAAACAAATGCTTTTGATCATTAAGGACACAGGTTGTTTCATCGCAGAGGCTCAGCGACGGGTCGAGCACCTGATAACCCAGTTGCTGACTGAAATTGTCAATGATCTCGTTAACCTTGATGTTAAACAGCTGATGCTGTGCTTTGTTGGGCATATACTCCGCTTGCTCAGATGCTGGCATAAACAGAATGTCTTCACCATAAGTACCGAGCACTGGAGAACCTTTAAGCACTACAACTGATGAGATTTTCGCTAGTTTACCGAGGGTTTGCTCGTAATGGTGGCGAAAAACCGCGAGTGAAGTTTGTGGATTACTGTCTTGCTGACAATTACTATCACACAAATAGTGAGTTGCAGGCTGAAGTTTTTTATTTTTAAACCAACCATGATGATACAGGCTCCAACGAGAGATGAGAATAATATGACTGGGTGATATTATTTCCAATTGGGCCATAATCAAGTCTTGCAAGCCGCTATTACACAAGTTAGAACTACCTAACCCATCGGCCCTTTGTACACCAACAAGCGGCGGGCAACCGGGGGTTTTAATGGCAATAAAACTTTTCTTGGTCGAAGCAGCCAGCGCAAAACTTAAATTAATGGCGTGAGAATCGCCCCAAACGACAAAATCTATATTGTCGCTTTCGCCGTATTTATCACAGCGTTCGAGCAATAATTTATTATCAAAAAAAGCATTGCAAGATTGCGGGTTGAGTTGTGCTTCAAGTTCTTTTTCGGTGTTTTTGGTTTGTTCGTACAAATAGGCATTAGGAAAACGGAAGCTGGCCCCATGTGTCGAATTAACGTAAAACGAAAAAGACAGAAAAGCCGCTGAAAATACCGCAACAGCACCGAACACCGTGCGGGCTTGAAACTTCCCTTTTCTGATCGGCGGCTCAATAATAAAAGTTGATATCCCGGCCAGCACAAAGGTAGCAGCCAAAATTATCACCGCTTCAGGTATCGGCAAATTTTCTAGTTTGAAATAGATTTTGAAAAAGATAATGATTGGCCAATGCCACAAATAAAGGGCATAAGACAGTAAACCAGTAACAACAAATAGCTTTGAACGCACAATACTTAACAGAAAATGGCTGTCAATCTTGTCGCTTGAGCCAATCACCAAATAAGTGCCCAATACTGGCAGAATGCCAACATAACCCGGGAAAGCCATTTGTTGATTGATAAAAATAACCGAGCCAACGATTAACGCGGTGCCCAATACTAATAAGGCTTTTTGCCCAGATTGTTGCAATGCTTTGGGATAAACGCCAGCGGCAAGCAGACCACCAACGGCAAATTCCCAAGCGCGAAAAGGCAATAAATAAAATACCGCACTACCCGATTGGTTGACAAACCATAAATTCGCCGCAAAAGACAACACTAATAACCCCACCAGCAATCGTGCAATATTGTAGCGCTTCTTATATAGCGTAAATAACAAGACGGGAAAAAACAGATAGAATTGTTCTTCTACCGAGAGCGACCAAGTGTGCAGTAAGGGTTTTAATTCTGAGCCCACATCAAAATAACCAGACTCAAGCCAAAAGTTAATATTAGAGAAATAAAATAGCGACGAGGTCACCGAAGCCATAAACAATTGCATCATTTCGGGGTATAACAATACCCAGGCACCAATAGTCGTGGCGATGATAACCGTGGCATAGGTTGGATATAATCGCTTGATACGACCCAAATAAAAGTGGGTAAAACTAAAACGATCGTTGGCCAGTGCTTTAAGAATATTTTGACTAATCAGAAATCCAGAGATCACAAAAAAAATATCAACACCGACAAAACCACCGGGTAATGCTCTGGCTTTAAGGTGGAAAATGATAACACTTAAGACTGCAATGGCCCGCAAGCCGTCAATCTCAGGTCGATAGTTTTTTGCTTTCAACATCTTTTGGTCCTAGTTATTTCTCATCCCTAAAACAGCCTTGCGCAAGCGCAGCGACGTACATATTTAGGATGACTTTCATTAGCTTATTGAATAATAAGCCTTACGACTTCGTTACATAATGTCCATCTGGCCTAGCAGGCAAAACATCACATTGTGCACTGTAAATATAATTACAGATATTTGCGGCCAATTGTAACGACTATTACTGCGTATAAATAGAAATAAGTAGGAGCAACATCAGGTTTTAATGTAATAAATAAAAACCTGTACACCAAAGCACTATATTTTCTTTGAACTAAAGCAGGGCTGACACATCAAAATAATTGAGTTGTGTTTATGTTCTTAATCATCTTGTGAATTTTTTTGCTCTGCCGGGCTGATTCTTGCGCGGTTTGCCCTTATAATGCGCGGCTCTAACTGATTTTCTTTTTGACAACGCTAACCAGGGCTAAAACCATGACCAAACCTTTTGTTGCCATCCTGATGGGATCCGACTCAGACTTACCCGTAATGCGCGCCACGATGGACGTATTGAAATCATTCGATATCACTCACGAGGTCAAAGTAACCTCTGCGCACCGCACACCCGCTGCCACCCATGCTTATGTAACCGATGCCGAAGCGCGCGGTTGTGAAGTGTTCATTTGTGCCGCCGGTTTGGCTGCTCACTTGGCTGGCGCCGTTGCCGGTATCACCACCTTGCCAGTGATTGGTGTACCAATCGATGGTGGCCCGTTAAAAGGCCAAGACGCATTATTGTCAACAGTAATGATGCCAGGCGGCGTGCCAGTTGCCTGCGTTGCCATCGGTAAAGCCGGTGCCAAAAATGCCGGTTACCTTGCCGCGCAAATGTTAGCAGTTGCCGATCCTGTAATGCGCAAGCGTGTTAAAGAAGACCGTCAAAAGAACGCTGAAGCAGTGATGGCCAAAGATGCCGCACTGCAAGAATTGTTGAAGTCAGAACAATAGATCTCAGAATTGTTGACCTTAGCACTGTTTACCTCAAGGTAAGCCAATGACAGTAAACCCGGCGATTATCGCCGATTTACACCAAGGCGAAGTGATCGCCTATCCAACCGAGGCCGTATTTGGCCTGGGTTGCGATCCCGACAATGAACAAGCAGTAATGAAACTGCTTGCCATCAAACAACGCCCCATGAACAAAGGGTTGAT
>JABSOG010000585.1 GCA_013216025.1 Algicola sp.
GCATCAAAAGCAACGATGTCATCTGAAATAACTGCAGCAGTACAATTATTGGTACCACTTTGAATTGGATTTGAAGATTTACAAGCCATGGTGACATAAACCAATTTAGGCACGCTAGCGCCAGTGGATATGTTTGCGATTTCACAATTAAAATTGTTCGCCTGCAATGAAAAAGAGAACAAGCCCAAACCTAACGTTAAAATTGATACTACTTTCCTATACATAAACATTTCTCCAACTGAACAGTGCAATCATTAGAATTCGTTATTAACACGAATTTTTTCGAATTGGGATTATCCACCATTTTTGTTCAGTTACCAACCTATCAAGCGAAATATTTTAATCTTTCCGCGATGGAAAGATTATGCGATTCTGTTCTTTCCATGACGGCAAGATGAAGGCATATAACGATGGCAACTGATAGTGGTTTGGATCTTCATGAATCAATCAAATTAGCAAGTGCTTTGGGTGCTCATCTGCATGACATTATTCCCTATCATTGTTTATGTTCAAAAACGCAAAACCGGGTTATGGCCATTTGGTTTTGCGCCTTTTGTGGGACAAATTGATGATTTTCATGCCAATAGATATTTCTGGAAAAAGATGAAAGTGAATTTAGCTGTTCAACTAATAGCGTTTATGGTGGCGCTGTCTCTTTTCGTGCTATATGTTGATATTCTAGAATTTCGAGATAAAGGTTGCTGGTGGGCACCCATTGCAAGTGAATCCATAATAGGGATGGTAATATTTATTGTTTTTGTGAATTCCAACAATTATCACCGGAAAAAATATAGCATGGATTGCCATGAATAATGCTGATTTTGATGAACTTATCCATGCGCCAAATCGATTAAAAATTTGCGCATTTTTGTCGCCTACCGGATCAGTTGAATTTCCAGTTATCAGAGATATGTTACAGGTAAGTGACTCTGTGCTTTCAAAGCACTTAAAACATTTAGAAAATGCAGGCTATGTAAAACAACGCAAAGGTAGCGCTAATGGAAGAAAGCGTTCGTGGGTTTATTTGACAACGACAGGAAGAAAAGCCTTTAAAGATCACATCAATGAATTGCAAAAACTGATTAAATATTCTACAGACACATAACTGATAACCCTATATATTAGGCACTAACCCGATTTACTAAGGTAAATATGTTGCCGCATGAATAAAAATAAATCAAAAAAAATAAGTCCCAAAATAAAATTTACAATTGCTTTTTTTCTGCAATACTTTGATTACTTTAAATTAAACATTATTATTTTAGGGAACTTTTTATGACATCAAAACAGAATTCAGACACTCAGTCGGGATGGGTAGGCGGATTTGCCGAGTCAAATCCCGACTTTGCTTATCCGACTCCAAACCGTCCGGATCTTAGCTCCTTGCCTTTTTTGGGTAACATGGACAACATTGATTTAATCGACCGTCAACAGGATGCGAGATGGCCTGAGTTCAGTTGGGAGACCGTTCCGGGAGACAGCCAGTCAAGGTGCTATCAAATGTTCGCCCCCAATATTTCCAGAATTGGTTACACTAGTGAAGGCAGAGTATATTCGATTATATGTCCCCAGCAAGGAAGTTCTACTGCTTCATTAGGCTCCGTAAATATAGAAGTGACTGTTACTGGGCAGCGGGGTTGGGTCAATGAGGATACCAAAGATCTCGCCGCTGATTTGGGTGTCGAAGGTCAAATCTGGTTCGGTCCGGGTGCGCACCAAAAACCACTGGTTAAATTGTTATGGAATATGTTTAAAAATAGTGATCGTCCCTTTCCCTCCTGCAAAACAAAATCGATTAAGATCCGCACCCATAATCCGGAAAACCCAGAACAGCACAACTTTCCGCTGCGAAGGGGTGAATCCAAGCAGTTTAAGACCCCTGAATTTGCCAGGCACGAGAAGGACGCATGGGCAGTTCAAAACCTTAGCGTGCAAATTGGCACAGTCATACCAACGGGTGATGCTGTAGTTGATGAGTTTAACAAACTGATCATGGATGTGGTCAATTTGAGTTCCGGCAACATGCTGAAAAACGGCAATACATTGTCTTGGAACATTTGGTCCACGGCACCCGGGCCTGCAGACCGAGTAGAATGGAAAAACCACGCAGATTTTTGGCGGACATCTATTGATGTGGACCACAAAGCCCCCGACAATGAGCCCGACAGCCAAGGAACAGAACCGGCTTACTTTGATGGTACCCCCTTCAAACCCATCGACGCAGTATTAGAGCAAGAGTATGATTTAATTCATGAATACTTGAAAAAACACTTTTCCGTCAAGGCAATAATAGGCGATTTCAAGAACATTTTTGATGACATAAAGAAGATCTTTTAGGCTGCCTTATTTATAAATATGCAAAGCCCTGCCTCTTTCAATAAATGAGCGAAAGAAAGGCCGGGCTTGATTTAGCCTGTGCTCGCGAAGAATATCGAAAAATCAAGCTCAAAGTCTGCATATCCTTGAGCGACAAATCCTTTAAAGCTTTGCATAATTTGAGGCATAGTTTAAACCATCAGCCGTACCAATCCACAGTGTATCTGTAGCATCAATAGTCAGGGCATTTATGTCGTTATGTGAAATAGAATGGGGGTCGTCAGGGTTATGGCGAAAGACTTTAAACTGGTAACCATCATAACGGTTAAGGCCATCGACCGTGGCAAATCATAAAAACCCCTGATTATCCTGAACGATGCTGTAAACACTGGCTTGTGACAGACCGTGTTTGAGTGACAAGCGGTCAAAACTGGTGATCGGGGCGGTCGATGCTTGGGTGATAAAACCGGGGAGCAAGAGCAGTAGGGTTATGATTAAACGCATAGCGAAATTTGGCAACATTGGTTGGCGGGATATCTAAAGCATAGACGAAAAACAAAGTCTAAAAGGGATCAGGTCATTTGCTCAAGAATAACCTCTTCCTTTATTGTAAAACAAACCGTTCCCGCCGGTATGCACATCAACTATCATTCCATTTGAACCAGTAGCCACGGCGGGTTGTTCACCCTGGTCATATTCAACCCCATTTGAAGACCAATAAATAGACTGTTCCAGGCTCCCTATGTTGTAGCACAACCCACTCCCATCTTGATGTATTTCAACAATGTTGCCACTGGACATTATTGCTACCGAGGGATTTTTACCATTACCGTACTTATTGCCTATCGAATACCAATTTATGTTGTTGTGCTCTTCATCCAATTTGCCAAGGCAATAATAAAGCTCTTTTTCAGCCCTGTTGCTGTGAACTTCAACCAGCTTGTTAGTCTCTGTAATGGCAATTGATGGCATTTTACCGGTATCATAGGCTTTTTCCTCTATCAACCAATTTACAGTGTGAGTGTCATAGTTAAACTCCCCTACCTTGTAACAGAGTTTATCTTTATTAGAACTATGATAGGTAATGATGATCTTGCCTGATTTAGACAGCGTAATTGCAGGGTGATTGCCGCTACCACACTCGGTGCCTTTTGAAAACCAATCGATTTTGGTCGGGTTTTGGGTATCGAATTGTCCAACATTATAGTGAAGCTGCTGTTCTTTCTGGTCGCTGTGAATTTCAATAACAAACTCCGATGACAAAATGGCAACAGCAGGGTCGTGACCCGTGTCGTATTGAGTGCCCTCGCCCACAAAGCCATCGATCGAGCTTGAGTCGTTGGATATTTTGCCTATGACATATTGCATATTGCGGTTATCCAAGTTATTGCTGACCCCAACAATAATACCGTCTTTTATTGCTATTGAAGGTGCTTTGCCATCGTCGTACCGAGTCCCCTTTTTCTCGTCCCAATTGATAAAGGATCTGGGGGCATAACTGTCAAACTTGGGTGAAATTTGTGTCCAGTCACTGCCGCTTACCTTTTGAGTATCGAGAATATTCACACCACAAGCGACTGAAGCCAGCCAGTTACGCGCTTTGTTATTTTTGAATGTACGAGTAATTAAATTTTTTGCCTGATATTTTTGTGGTACTCTATCCCACTTATCTGTACCGTCCTTCTCGCCGTGAACTTGCATATTAAAAAAGACAATATGCTGATTATCGTCACTAGGCCCTTCCATTGACATAACACCTTCAGCAAAACAACATCTAGATTGTGGATCCAATGTTGCGTAGTGAGGTTTATTAGTCCCAGTAATACAAAAAATAAACCGGCTGCCCATATCAGCCAATGTTGGCCAACCATTCTCAGCTATATACGGTGCCAAATTATCTCCTGCTGTATCAATACAGGACGGCCGAAATATCAACGTAGGCTCTAGAAAGTTTTCGATGTATTTATCAATTTGGCAGCTGTAATCAGCTTCTGGCATGTCATTTTTCAAATCAATATTGATGAAAACGATGTGATGTTGAGGATTCTTGCTGTGCCAGAATGCCAATTGCTTGAGATAGTCAGCCAGTGGTTTTGCCTCTTCTTTATCCCCTTCATCGTGATAAACTTTGAAACTATCTATGCAGTCCTGCGCTTCAGCATCGTAATGAATGTCAAACTCTAGTCCACGGCAATTACACTGACCGACTTCATCCAAATAGGGGGTGAGTTGTTGATATATTGACTTTTTTACATCCTGGGCTGCATGAGACTTTTTAAAACTCACTTCATTAAACCTTAATTCACTGATGGGTTTCATATTGATTCCTGATTGTCTATTGATGGAATTTATTGGGGTCATTTTTTCAATTGCGCTAAACACAGTAGCGGCAATTCAAATCCCAACTAACTCTAAGACCCAGGGGTAAAAAATAGTATTACAGTCTATTACCATCAACCCTTATATCAGCAGCGCCTGCGGATTAAGCTGTGCCTCGGTTTTGGCCTCAGCTAACCAACCCATTGAAACCGGCACTGTATAGAGTCTTGCAGCAGCCAAATAAGGAAAAATATGACAGCTGCCGGGGATAATCACTTTGGCAGTTTTGAGCAGCATGTCAGGTCGGCTGTAGTTTAACACCAGAGGATCGAGTTTCAGTCGCACAGCCTGAGTCACACAGTACTCAATATCCGCTTTGATATCGGTATTTTTCGGTGACTGAAAATCACTGAAGCGCTGCGTCCCCCCGGTCGAGGCAAAGAGATAATCGCCGACTGGAATTTGGTCAAAATCAAACGGTGCAACATTGTTATCCCTGATCTCGGTGATCTGGCATAATTCAGTGAATGCCCGCTGACAGGCAATCTGCACATCGAGATGACAGCCAAAACCAAAACAAAAGGTGTGACGGGTTTTGTGGCGGCTGATGGCAGCCACCACCGGAATATTAAAATCATGGGTTAAATCCAATGCCCAGTATTGCCAATCACCAGCCAATGTATGCTCAAGCTGGATGAGTAAATCACCGTTCATGTCGGCAAAGTCAATCCCCGGCCGTTGTAGCCGGTTATACCACCAAACGGCAACAGCATCCCGTTCTATAATTTCTAAAAAACCCTGTAACACGGCCTCCTCCAAGGTATTACCGGCCGACCCGCCATTATGATAAAAGCGGCTGTATTGCTGCTCTTCAAAGGGGCTGTTGGCATAACAAAAACTCAATGGTACATAATGTTGGTATTGAGTCGCCAGCGACCATACAGGCG
>JABSOG010000586.1 GCA_013216025.1 Algicola sp.
CTTTGATTGTTCTATTCAGTCTTCTATTCGCTTTTTTGTTCACTGGGGATCTCCAGAATGTTTCTTCGGCTCGATTGGGTCTTGTGTGCCGGGGTCAAACACCAGTCCGTTAGGTTGGTGTTTTAATTGTTTTAATAAAGGCCTGAGTTCGTGCATGGCTTGTGTCATTGCCGACAGGGTTTTGCGCAGGTCTTCGTAACCGGTTGAACCGGCTGATATATCTCGGGTCAGAGTGGCAACGTTTTTAAGTGCATCGGCCAGTTGTTGGCTGACTTGTTGTTGGTTGGCGTCTGACAATAGGGCTTCGAGGTTTTTGCTGGCCCCTTGCAGCTCTTTGGCTGTATCGGTCAGGGCCTTGGCCGTTTGGGTGAACTCTTCCATCAATTGATTGGCGTTGCCAGATATTCTTTCTAATGGCAGGTCGTTGAGGCTGTCCATAAACTGCCCAGCTTTTTTGGTGATCTGCGAGAAGCCGTCATCGATGGTGGGGATCACCGCATAATCGCCATATTGGTCGATGGTGTCGACGGGTTGGTCGGGGTAATGCTGCATGTCGATGAATAAGCTGCCAGTCAGCAGGTTGCCGGTTTTTAGGCTGGCTTTCAAGCCTTGTTTTACCCAAAGCCTGTGTTGTTGCTGCATTCTTGCCACGCCTTGTTGGTTATCGGGCAAGCCGACCCGGCCCGGTTGAAAGCTCACTAATACGGGTATTTTGATGGCATCGGTAAATAGTGGCTGATTAGTTTTGTCTTGTTTTTGCAGCATATCAACAGATTCAACTTGCCCGACATGAATCCCGCGATATTCCACCGGGGCACCGACTCGTAATCCTCGTATTGAGTCACTGACAAATACCACGTATTTTATTGATTCTTTGTAACGCTCATCGCTGGCGGTTTTGTAGTCGTCGTAAATATTAAAATCGGTGCGTTCGGTTATTTTTTTGCCATGCGCCATGCCCTCGGGCACATCGAAAGTGACGCCGTTAGTGAGTAGGGTTTCGAAATTGCCAGTGTTAACCGACAGGCCATCGGCGGTTAAATCGAGTTGTAATCCGCTGACATCCCAAAACTTGGTGTTGCTGGTGACCAGCTCGTGATAGGGCGCTTTGATAAAGGCGTTGTAGTAGACAATGCGTTCTTCAAAATTAAAGTAGATGTCTTCAAACCGGCCAACGGTCAGTCCTTTGTAAATGATGGGGTCGCCCTTGGAATAGGCAAATTGGTCGTTACTGTTTAGGGTGATGTGCAAACCGGGGGTGCCTGCTGGGGTCACTGGTGGATCGACCAAGGCGATAAAATCGGTGCGTTTTTGGTCGTTTACGCCCGGCGATACTTCGATGTAAACGCCTGATATTAAGGTGCTTAGGCCCGACACGCCAGTGTGGGTGATTTGTGGCGAGACCACCCAAAAGTCGGTGTCTTCAATCAATAAGTGGGCGGCATTTTTGGCTAGTCGGGCGGTGATGGTGACCCCGGCTGACCCGTCGTTGAGTGAAATGGCGGTGACTTCGCCGACATTGACGTGGCGCGATTTGATTTTGGTTTTGCCTGCTTCCATGCCTTCGGCCGATTCGAATTGTATGGTGATCAGTGGCCCTTCGTTGCTCCATTGGTAATAGACCATCCAGCCGCCGATGAGCACCGCGATAAACGGGATTAACCAAATCGACGAAATGGACTTTAACGGTTTTACGTCTGCGGCTTGTGCTGTCAAAGGTGTTTCAGTTTGTTCAGTGTTCATGGTTTTTGTCTGTGTTAAATATTAAATGAGAGTCAAAAGTCATGGCGGCGAGCATGGTGACAATCACCACCCCACAAAATGCCAGTGACGCGCCACCGGGGTAAATACTCATGGTATTGCCCAGTTGAATGAGGCTGACGAGGATGATCACGACATAAACGTCGACCATCGACCAGCGGCCGACAAATTCGGCGATGCGGTAAAGTACTATTCGTTCTTGGGTGAGATTGGTTTGTCTGCGTTGAACTGAGTAATTGAGCCAAATCAACACCAGTATTTTGGCCACGGGCACCGCAACACTGGCGATAAAAATCACCGCAGCAATGGGATACGAACCCATGTGCCACAGCAAAATTACCCCGCCAAGAATGGTGCTGGGGTCGTCTTGCCCCAGCAACCGAGTGTTCATTATGGGCAGCATATTAGCCGGAATATACAGCACAATTGAGGTGATGATCAGCGCCCAGGTTTTTTGAATGCTGATACTGCGGTCGTTCCCGTGTGAAGAGCTGTGGTGCTTGTCTTCGACTGGTTCTTTGTTGGCTTTATTGAGCAATTTGTAGAGCTGGTGTTTATCTAGGTGCAGCATCACGGTGGTGAGCGCAACAGAAAACAGAATATAGGCAAAAAATGACGGTCCAAGAACGATGTCGGCCAACGAGATGATTTTGATCAGGCTGACCAAAGCGCCAATCAAAAAAATCTCGGCCATTGACCAAGGTATTAACCAAAAAACCATGTCTAAAACCCGTTTACCATGGGGCGGACAGCGACCTTGTTTGAGCGGAAACAGCAAGTAAATCAGGCCTAAAAGGATGATCAGCGGTATAACAAAAATGGTCACTAATTCCATCAGCGCCAAGGTGTGATATTGGTTGTCGATGAGTATATTGAAGCTGGCCGCAACATCGATGGTGCGTTCTAGTCCATTGGATTTAAACGATAAAAACTCAAAAGGCAAAGACGCGGCAAGAAAAATCAGGGCGGTGAAAGAAAAAGCCAAAATACGGTCAAGCGCGTTGGTGTGTTTGGCGCTCAGCACAAACCCACAGCGCGGACACTGAGCTTTATGGCTGTCGGCCAAAGGAGGGATGGAACAGGATAAGCCACATTCGTGACAGATGATGTTGTCTGGATCAGGGGTTAGCACGAGTGTTTTTATTTTAGATTCTTGTTTTTAAGGTGATAGCCAGATTTTAGTGGGTCTGGGTGGCGATGTCCAATTTGTGTTGGTTGGGGTTGGGTTGGTGAAATTAACCATGTTGGTCGGCATCTCCAAAATGACCTTAAATTCAACATCGCCTTTCACGGTGATGGCTCTGCATTCGAATGTTTTGTGTGTTTATTAAACAATTAATTTGACGGGTGTTCATTTTTCAACCACCATTATCTTACAAACCATAAGATAAAACGAATATGACTGATAACTTAAACCTGACCGAAAAGGAATTCTTGATTCTTCAGATGCTCATTAATGCGTCCATAGAGTTGTACGGGCTGCAAATGGTGAGTGATTCGCAGGGGAAATTGAAAAAAGGGACGATATATGTGACGTTGGGTCGCTTGGAAGATAAGGGATATATCGAATCGCGTAAAGAAGTCGCCAGACCAAATGAGCGTGGATTACCCCGCCGATTGTATAAAGCCACTGGCCTTGGCAGCAGGGTCTTTGATATGCATTGTCAGTTTAACGAGCTCAAACGTGCTGTGGAGTTGGGGGTGGTTAATGTTTGAGTTTCTTGTTTTGTCGTTTCATTTGGTTATGGTAGGTTTATTTGTTTATTTGTTTATTTGTTTATTTGTTAGCCGAAGCTAAAGCTAAACTAAAACGGTTTACAAAAGTTTCATTTTCGATTTTAGTTTCTATTTTCGTTTCAGTCTTCGCTGTGACTGTTATGACAGTTCTTTGTTGGTTCAATATGGATACTTTATATTCTCACTTGGGATGCTTTGCTATAGCTATAACCTTTGGTGCCAATGCAGTTGTACTTATGCTTAAACTTGGATGTGAAGATGATGATGCTTCTGGTTGTCTTGTTAATGCAAGTTCAAAAACAAAAATAGAATTAATTCCAGGCACCAGACTTGCCGAATGGAGCCAGCGCATTTTTTCAAAAAAAATCAACAGACAAACTATCGAGCCATTAATTGCTGACCTGCAGGAAGAATGGTTAGAGGCAACGATGAATAAAAGGGTTTACCATTCAAGGTGGATCAGAATACGCTATGGCTTGGCATATATTCAGGCAGTGTCTGTCGTCCTGGGATTTAATGTCATCAAAACCGTCTTTGCAGTAGCAAAGATAAAATAGTCCTCGATTGAATCAATCGCTTGTCAAAAACCCTCGTCGTCTAGGCGTTTGGCTACATCCAAGATTTTTTGACTGGGTTGCTGTTCGCTTTTACAGATGGTGATAAAGAGATCAAACTGTTGATTGGTTAGTTGGATTTGCGTATGGGGATTCAGCATTTTTGGTTCGTCTTTTTCTTCTTTCATTACTCCTACGTAGCCTTTTCAGCTAAAAACACCTGCATATCATCATTGTTTACTCGCTCGTAAATATCTTCAACGGATAAGGTAACATCAATGGAATCGAGGGTGATCTTGTCACCGATGACATAATAAGTTGAGGCCCAGTTTTCGCTGCGACGAAAGACGGTAATTTCGCATTTATCTTGTTCGACGAGTAAATATTCTTGTAAGGATGGCAGGTTGAGATAGGCGGTTTTTTTTGTGGTTATATCGGTTCTCCGGGTAGAGCGCGAAAGTACTTCAACGATTACGGTTGGGGCGTGTTTTACGCGAGATGTATCGGCATTATCAGCTTCGCAAATTACCATAACATCGGGATAGAAAATGCTGGTGCCTGCTTTGACCATTACATCGGCAATAAATGGCTTGCAGGACTGTCCACGTAATTGTTGGTGCATTGCCACGTATATATTGCCTGATATTGAATTATGATCGTCTGTGGTACCGGTCATGGCATAGACCTGACCATCTACAAGTTCATGTTTTACCTCAGCGTTTTGCTCTCCGTCGAGGTACTCTTGTTCTGTAATTGAAAGCTTGTGGGCGGTATTCATAAACAACCTTTTTTGCAATGCCAGTAAACCAATAACCCCAGCCTAATCAATCGTTGGGCAAATAACAATATCCTCTTTAGCTAATTCCTCAACATCAACCATTTTTGGCCAATAAACAGCGGGATGTTTTCTGACACCGCTTCGCCATGCAATTCGGCCAATTCGTTTAGCGTCTTGCCTGCTATACAATCAATCATTAGCTTGTATTGGGCTTCGTTAAGCGCATAAACCTGAGGTATGAAGTCGGTTCTGTGGATTAGGTGGTAGTAGGCTTGTTGGTTGTTTTCTACGGCTTCATCGCCTTTGTCGTTACGGTTGTTGTGCCATATTTGCCAGACTGGCCATTGGTTTTCTAGCAGTTGTACGCTGGTGTCTAAGGCGAATTTTAAATCGTCTGGATCTTGGCTGGTGACTTCAAAAACTGGGTTGGCATCGGCGAAGTAACAGATGTGAAATGCCCATTCAAAACGGGCCAATTCGGGCAGGTAAAACCAGTCTTTTAGATCTTCGTGGCGCTCAACGGCTTGTGCCAAATGTTGGTCGAAGTCTTTGGCGTGAAAGTTCAAATCCCAGTGAGCAGACGTATATTTGTCGACGTAAGTGATGGCCAGTTGGTTGAAGACTGTTTCGCCGAGAATTTGTAAGCATATCGGATAGAGCCCTTCAAGTGCGCTGGTTCGAGCGCCGGTGTGGTTGGCTTTGTATATTTCTACCCGGCGCTTGGCGGTTGGTTGG
>JABSOG010000587.1 GCA_013216025.1 Algicola sp.
CCCTCCTTAGGCGCTTCCGCTGAATCATTTTTGTCTATATCATGCTGTCTCACGATTTCATCAAGGGCTTTTTTAAGTAAGCCACCTTCTACCTGTGGCAATTTGGCGTGAATCACCCACGTGCCATCTGCTGCTTGACGAAAATCGACCCTTCGTTGTTCATACTCGTCGACTGCTTCTATTGGGTTTTGGTTTTCGTCAACACGTTGGTACTTGCGAACCAGTTTGTCTAATTGGTTAGCGGTGCCACCTCGGGCAACTTCTAACAGTATTTCTTCGTTGTCATCTGTGCCCACCCGGGTTATCGCACGAACCTTAGAGTAGGATATTTCACCAGCTTCAAACGCTTTGTTTATTTTTGGCAGGTCTTCGAGGCAATGGGCGACACGTAGTTTCTCGCGAGCAGTGGAGCCGCACATGCTGCATTTCCAATTTAACCATTGTGTGCATGAACGCATACCGTGTTGCGTCCAAGCCTGACGGCGATCAAACTCCGCCAACATTTTTAGGAACCTGTACTGCGCGGCATTAATATGGCTACTCAACATGGTTAAGCCGCTGGCAAGTTCTACATCAGTATCGTACTTATACAGGTTGTTGGAGTCTTCAAATATACAGCTTTCAGAATGGCCCATTTTACTCTCCTCAATTCAATATAAATCACTCAAACACTGTATATTAATATAGCATAAAATCGCTGTTCTGGCTATTTATTGAACGAATTTCCCTGATGGAAATAGTTTATAAAACAATGGGTTATATAGAATTCAGTGTGCGAATGACGTTCCTCTTTAGGCGCTTCAGCGGAAGCGTTTTGGTTGGTCGATAGTGACTTATTGTGGTAGGTGAGCCAGGGGTCAAGTCACGGATCCCTTGGGAGAGGGGGAGTCCAACTATCTTGTTTGTCGAAGACGTAAAACGGGGGTAGCAAAAAGGTCAGGTGCTCATAGAGGAATGCTATGGGCACCAATGCAATCAATAAAATCAACAGTTGCCATCAAAGACCCGGTTAATGTTAAACTGTGTTAGTTGTCATTCACCTTCATTTGGGAAATATAATGGAACGTACCTTAATCAGCTTTGACTGGGCCATGAAAAATTTGCTTCGCAGCAAAGGCAACTTTGGCATTCTTGAAGGTTTTTTAAGTGAATTATTGTTTACCGATATCTCCATCGTCGAGATTTTGGAAAGTGAAAGCAATAGGGCAGACGTCAACAACAAACAAAACCAAGTTGACATAAAGGTGCGTGATGCCGACGGGCAATTAATCTTGATTGAAGTTTAATACTCCAGAGAACAAGATTATTTGTTTCGAATACTTTTTAGCACCGCAAAATGTATTGCCGAACACTTAGACAAAGGCAAGGCATTCAGTGATGTCAGTAAAGTGATTTCGGTCAGCATTTTGTATTTTGATTTTTGTGCAGGGGATGATTACATCTATCATGGCACCACCGAGTTTATCAGTTTTTATAATCACACCAAACTGGCGCTAAATCAAGAGCAACAAAGTTTGTTCAACTGCGAAAAAGTCGCTGATATCTTCCCTGAACACTACATCATTAACATTAAAAACTTCGATGATGTCGCCTCTGCGCCGTTGGATGAATGGATTTATTTTTTGAAAAATGAACAGATAAAAGAAAATTTTCATGCCAAAGGCAGCAGCGAAAAAAATGCACAAAAGTGGTCTCAGTCTGACCAATATCGCCCAATTCACCTCGTTGGATGAAGTACAGTTAAAAGCCTTGTTTGGCATCTAAAATCCCCAAAACCTCATAATCCCCCCAAAATCCTAACCCATTGAATTAAAACACGAACCTCCCTGTATTAGATAAATATCATCTAAATATCACTTTATTTGCACGGTTGCTCTCTTGTTTAACCGCCAAAATCAGCAAAAATAGCCACAACGAAATAAGGCGGTTGATTGATGTTTACCGTGCGGCAATGGGGTTAAATTTAACCATTCGCACTTTTAATTGGTCATCAGGCCGGATATTCTAAAAAATGGGCGAGAATTTGATAACACCTACCTGCTGTTTTGGGGATAATTATTGTCCGTTTGGTCAGGTTGAAATCGAGGCCTGCCCTTACGTTGCGGTATTAATTAACACTTTTGGTCGTTGCATGGCAGATAATTGGCATTAAAGTTATCATTTTTGTCCTGTATAGGTCTGTGCGTACGGCCCGTGTTGTGGTTAAATACGCGCACTGTGATGTAGCGCAACGTATTGATTTTCATACGTATAGTAATAGGGGAATTAAATAATGATAAAAACTAAGATGTTTCCGGGCCAAGGATCGCAAAAAGTTGGCATGGGTGAAGGTTTATTTGAACAGTTCGCACAATTGACCCAAATCGCCGATGATATTCTCGGTTATTCCATCAAGCAATTGTGTCTTGAAGACGCTCGCAATGAATTGGGCCAAACCCAATTTACCCAACCCGCCTTGTACGTGGTTAATGCGTTGTCTTACTATCAAAAACTAGAGCAAAGCGGTCAAAAACCAGATTTTGTTATCGGTCACAGTCTGGGTGAATACAACGCCTTACTGGCGGCAGAATGTTTTGATTTTGAAACCGGATTAAAGCTGGTGAAAAAACGCGGCGAGCTGATGAGTGAAGTCAGCGGTGGCGGAATGGCTGCTATTTCAAACGCCTCAAAAGTACAGATTGAAACCTTGCTGGCCGATAACGGGTTAACCAGCATTGCATTGGCCAATTTTAATACCCCAAAGCAAATTGTCATCTCTGGTTTAAAAGAAGACATTGTTAAAGCTCAAGCCTTGTTTGAAAGTGGCGACATGATGTACCACCCGCTTAAGACCAGCGGCGCTTTTCATTCGAATTATATGACGCTGTCAAAAATAAAGTTTGCCGAATTCCTCGAACAATTTACTTTGTCTGCCCCCAAAATTCCGGTGATCTCTAATGTGACCGGTAAACCTTATGACGACTCGGCATTAAAAACCAATCTTACGGCACAAATTGCCAGCGCTGTGCTGTTTAGTGACAGCATCGAATACCTGATAAACCAAGGTGAACAGGCAAACGACGAAATGCAGTTTGAAGAAGTCGGCCATGGCAGAGTGCTTGATGGGCTAGTGCGCCGAATTAAGCGTGAACTGGCTGCAACGTCTACTCAAGCGTCCAGCCAAATACCAGCGCCGAACAAACCACCCAGTTTTGCTGATGCAGAACAAAAGGTGCTAGATTGGAATCGTCTATATGCTGTCGGTACCCGGGTCAAATCAACACAATTGGTTAGTAATCTGTTCGAAACCCGTAGCCAAGCAATGGTATTGTTTGGGCACCGCGCTGCGGTCTATATGAAAGATCATCAAGGTTATTTCGATTTAAACGAAGTTGCCCCGCTATAAATTTGCTTGCACGATAAAAATTCAAAAGGTCAAATCCATGCTTGGACAAATCATCCAACGTTTTAAAATCCCGTTTATCTTAACCGCGCTGCTCAGTGCAATGGGGTCTTTTGCCAGTATTGCGATACTGGCGATGATAAGTCAGGGCGTCAATGCCGGGGGGATTGATGAGGTCATCAATCAAATACCGTTGTTTATTTTCGCCGTCGTGTTGTTGTTTGTTATCAGTTGGTTATCGCAATGGCTGTTGGCCAAACTTGGTGTAAGCCTGGTATACGAACTGCGCAAGGTGCTGATGCGCCGGGTGCTCAATGCCGATCACGAAAATCTTGAACGCATTGGTGGCCACAGGGTGCATGCGACCGTCACCACAGATGTCGAAAGTATTGCCCAGTCTTTTGCAATATTGCCGCTGTTTATCGTCAACTTGGCAACCATAGTATTTTGTTCTGTTTATTTGTCTTACCTGTCGGTGCCGATGTATTTGGTATTATTGTGCGGCTTAGGGTTGGGTGTGGTGATGTCGGTTGTGATCATGAGAAAGGGTCGCCGCTATTTTAACCACATGAGGGAAGCCTCAGATGATTTGTTTAATGCGTTTAAAACCATGGTCGATGGCTCCAAAGAGCTGAGCATCAACGACAATCGTCGTTTTTTCTTTTTTAATAAACAAGCCTTGCCCAGCGCCGAAGAAGTGCGTGATGCAGAGCTTAAAGCGCGGTTTTACATGTCGCTTAACGAAAGTTTTGGCAAAACCGTGCTGTTTATTGCGCTCGGTGTGGTGGTGTATTTTTGGTATGTTTTTGATGGTGCCGACAAGGTGATTTTGACCAATTTTGTGCTTTTCACCACCTATATGGTCGGACCGTTGGGATTTTTGATCTCTTTGTATCAACCGGTGGTCAGAGGCCGGATCTCTTACCAAAAAATTGTTGATTTGCGCCTGACCAATGATGAGACACCTCATGAAAGTGAGGTCAAATTGGTTGAAGACAACTGGAAAGCCATTACGCTGACCAATGTGAGTTATCAATACCCCAAAAATGCCGACACACAATTTGGTATCGGCCCGCTTAATTTTGAGATCAAACAGGGCGAGATCTTGTTTGTGCGCGGCGGTAACGGCAGCGGAAAATCAACTTTTGCCAAGACTTTAGTGGGACTTTATCACCCACAAGAAGGCCACATCAGTATCGCTGGTGAGGTGGTAGACAAAACGAACATGCAATGGTATCGCCGCCATTTCGCTACCGTATTTTCTGATTTTCACTTATTTGAGCACGTCATTGATGCCAAGGGAGATTTGGTCTCAAGCGAGGCAGTCCAAGGTTATCTCGAAAAGCTTGATTTGGTCGACAAAGTGAAAGTAGTTGACGGCAAACTGTCGACCACCAATTTGTCGATGGGTCAGCGTAAAAGGCTGGCTATGTTGTTGGCATATGCCGAAGACGCCCAAATTTACCTGTTTGATGAATGGGCCGCCGATCAAGACCCGCATTTTAGACATTTCTTCTACACCGAACTATTGCCCGAGCTTAAAAGCCGAGGCAAAACCGTGGTGGCCATCACGCACGATGAAAAGTATTTTTATTGTGCGGACCGAATGGTGTGGTTCGACTCAGGCAAAGCCGAGTTCGAAGCCGTTGAGACCGCACGCCAAGCTGTTGGCTAGTGGTGGCTTCGAGAAAAGTTAAAGATTAAAAGCATTAAACACGGACAAATACATGGATGTATTTGTCCGTGTTTAGATCTTTTGACCTTAAAACCCGCAGCCGCAGGCGAAAAAATTCAGGGCGAAGCCCGCCAAAAAGTTTCAGAAAAGAGCAAATAGGAAAGCATTATGTTAAGCATGATTAATCGATACTGTCATGGTTATATCGCGGTACCTGCGATAACCCGATTGTTCCACCATGGGGTTTTTGAGTTATTTGACCTCGACACGCCCATCACTTTTGCGCAGTTGGTTGAACAAAGTAAAGCCAACGATGGTTACTTTCAGGTTGCCCTGCGCCTGATGGAAACTTTGGCGTGGATCACCAAGACCGACACCGGTAGCTACCTTAAAACCGCCAAATGTGCCGAATCATCGGTATTGACCAACGATATCTTCGAACTGTTCGAGCTAGATTTTGACGCCTGCTTTAAAAACGACGATGAAGCACTAAAG
>JABSOG010000588.1 GCA_013216025.1 Algicola sp.
GCAGGATCGATAATTGCTTTTCACAAATACAAATCTGACTTTGAAGCGGGTGATAAAGGCATCTTGTGTTCATTTGGTGCCGGGTATTCGGTGGGGTGTATTGGTTTAGAGAAGTTGTAACGCCTGTGGTCGCAGTTCCTTGGCCAAACAAGCGTTAGCGATTCGTTTTTATACCCAAAACGACTGAATATTGATGCAAAATAATGATAAGTATCAAAAAGTATCGGTAAATGTCGGAAATTGACGTTCAGGGTGTTGTTTATTCTGATTTTATTGATTAGACTGCTTCGTCAGTTACAAGGTGTGACCAGCATTAAGCACAGGATCATAATAGATAACAAGAATATTTTGGAATAACACATAATGAACAGATCTTCCAACCGGGGATTTGGTTTGGCTTCACTTGCAATCGTAGTTTTTGTATTAGGGATATCAGCGATGTTTACCCAGGCATCCGCGTCAACGATGGAACCAACCAGTTTAAAAACATCAAGATAAAAGTCGTTTGGTGTTTGTCAGCTTTAAGAAAAGACCTCCTATTTGGGAGGTTTTTTTTGTCTTTTTTTTGCCCTTCGGGCGGGCGAGTAGCGTCCTCCCGAAGGGAGAAGAAAGGGCAGAGTATCAAGCGTCCTCAGGGATGGTCAAGTGCTCCAGGTCGCGATTAAGCATCTCAGAGCTGCCGACATTCAATTCAATCATGCGGCGCAGGTAGCTGGCGCTGTCGATGTCGATGCTGTCGCAGGTAAACCCAATACAGTTTTCTCTTTCGTGGGCCTTGTGCACCGCCATGGTGATATCGATATCGCTGCCGGCCAATTGAAAAGACAGGATAAACTGGTCACCGGGCTGACATTGCCACACTTTGGGTTTAACCACCAAAACGCCTTTTAGGGATACGTCGATTAACTCGGTTTCCCAGCGTTTTTGATCTGCGGTTAAAGTCACTGGTGCGGAAAAAACAATGCGGGTAAACCGTCTATTCTCTGCCATTATCTGTTGCTCTGTTATTTAAAAAGGCTAACCGAATCATAGCCCTTTGTGGGGGCAATTGAAAGTCTGGCACAAGGGCCTGTTGATCTTTGAACTCGAACAAAATTTCAACCCGAAAGATTAACTGGCCCTAAGCCAATTAAAACCACGCGTCGCGCACACGGCCTAGCTCGTAAAACATCCGTTGACCAACCCGTCTGAACGGCGACAAGGGGAATCTTGGTAAGGCGGTGGTGAGCATTGGAATGTTGTGGCTGTTGGTATCACCCGCCACTTTTTCGGCCAGTCGCTTGCCGGCCATCGTGCTGAACGACAGCCCTGCGCCACAATATCCTGCTGAATAAAACACTTTGTTTTCACTTTGATGAACATGCGGAATATCATCGAGCGACACACTAATCCAACCGCTCCAGCGGTAGTCGGTAGTGAGCGCATTTAAGGCGGGAAAACTGTCTCTTAATCCTTCGAGCAACCGATCGTGATACTTGGTGCTTTGCGCTTGTTTACCGCTGATGGCACCGCGTCCGCCGAAGAGAATGCGGTTGTCGGGCAATTTGCGGTAGTAGTACTTTAACTGACGGGTATCCATCATCACATGATTGGTGAGAAACCGCGATTCAATGAGTTCTTTGTCACTCAACGGACGCGTCACAATCACGCTGGTCATCACCGGTAAAGTGCGTTTGTCTACCGATTTATGAAAGGTATTTGGGGTATATCCGTTGGTGCAAACCACTACGTTTTTGGCTTTAACAGTGCCTTGTGGGGTAACCAGTTGATGATACTCTCCTTGTTTGGTCCAACCCTGCACCGGGCTATTACTGTACACCTTTACACCTTTATCGAGCACCAATTGATGCAACGCCAGACACAGTTTTAACGGATGTATTCCGTAACCTTGCTGGTAAAGCAGGGCACCATGGGCTTGATGATGGTCTACGTATTGTTCGCAGAGCTGTTGTTTGGTCAGCGGCGTGACGTGATAACCAAAGTGCTTGGCCATGTAATCGGCTTGACGTTTCAGCGCATCAAAATACTTGGGGCGATGGGCAATTTTCAAGTAACCGTTGGGTTGGCGCTGCACATCGGCTTTGGACGTGTTAATCAGCTCCTCAACCAAATCTACCCCGTTGATGAATTCATTGTGTATCGCTTCGGTGGTTTCAAGCCCAAAGCGTTTGACCAGTGCTTCATATCCAAGACGACCGCTCAGCGGCAGCACAAAACCGGCATTGCGACCGCTGCAACCCCAGCCAATGCCGTTGGCTTCGAGCACTACGGCTTGTTGGTCATAGTTTTTTGCCAGATGATAAGCACAACTGAGGCCAGCATAACCCGCCCCGATGATAACGGTGTCTGTGGTGATGTCTTGCTTCAGTGGATTAAGGTCAGGGGTGGACGCTACCGAGTTAAACCAATACGAATCAGGGTAGGGCTGATTATTGTCAATTTGTTTGCTGACGACGGGATCATACATGGATTTATACATAGTTTAAATTTAGTTATGCAGTACATGGATGTACTGCCATTTCCACTTGTTGACAGAAATATTGCTCCTGCAATTTCTGCATATACAACATCCATGTTGAAAAAATGTGAGCGAAGTTCCACTCGGCAGCCGCTGCTGTGTGCTGACGTCCATGGATGGACTAATCCTAGCAATGCAGGAGCATATTGCTAGGAAACGTAGCGGTTTCTTGAATCTCACATTTACACATGGATGTGTTTATTAGAGCAATGCATGGAGCAATTGCCGGTGGATGTGAGTTTCATGTGGTTCGACATTTCGACGATGGTAAGGGTTCAAACTCTAAAATCATTTCGGCGGCTTCGCAGTAACAATCACCTTTACATATTACGCAGTAATATCCTTCATTGTGAGAACTTTCGAGCCAACGATTGGGGTGTTTTTTAATGACTTTACCACCGGCGCGGCTCATGTATCTAAAAGCACTATTTCCCGGACTTTGCAGCCAGATATGGGAAAGCCCTGCGGTACAACCTTGTTGTTTGGTCACTTCGATAGAGCGGCTGAGCAATTTACCGCCAATGCCTTTACCGCGACAGCTTTCATCCACGGTGTTGCATTTGAAATAGCAGACTTTATTAATATCATGGCCCCATTCATCGGGTGTACACCATTTATCTACCGGCCATTTTCCGGCGGCGTAGGTGAGTCTGAATCCCACCAGTTTATCACCGTCAAAGGCCACAAAGCTGGCATTAATGCCCTTGGCAAAGCTGATTTCATGCATTTTTGCCAACGAGTCCATCGACAGGTAATTGTCGCCATGCACGAGGTTGCCCAGTTCAATGACTTGCGCAAAATGTTCAGGCTCAAAAGGGACGATGGTAAGTTCAGTAGCCATGGGATCTCCAAAATCAGTCGGTTGTGCTAAAACTGCCAGAAAAATGCGAACAACACTATCATTATATCGTTTTTTGCGTCTGTTTGGCTAATAACTGAGCATTTTGTTTTGGTTCGCTATCGCTTGGACTGCCTGCGGCCTAAGGTCAAAATCTTTGCCTCGGAGGCACGGACTAATACATGGAGGGTGTCTGTGGTGAGATCTTTTAACCGTTGAAAGCGCAACGGCACCCGAAAAATAATGTGCGGAGCCTTTGGGATATATGTTATCATATGCGCCGATTTTTACCTGTCATCTGTCTTATGCTTAAAAGGGCTCTAAATGAATGTAATTGAAGGCAATTTTCACGCGGAAAATAAAAAATTTGCGATTGTCGTTTCTCGCTTCAACAGCTTTGTTGTTGAAAGCCTGCTTGAAGGCGCCATAGATGCACTGAAACGTCATGGTTGTGTTAACGACGACGATATTACAGTGGTACGAGTACCGGGTGCCTACGAAATTCCAGTCGCGGCTAAAAAAGTGGCACAATCTGAAAAATATGATGCCATTATCGCGCTCGGCGCCGTTATTCGTGGTGGTACGCCGCATTTTGAATATGTTGCTGGAGAGTGTAACAAGGGCTTGGGCCAGATTTCTCTGGAGTTCGGTATTCCGGTCTCCTTTGGCGTTTTGACTGTCGATACCATCGAACAGGCCATTGAACGTTCAGGCACCAAAGCGGGCAACAAAGGCGCTGAAGCGGCTTTGAGTGCATTAGAAATGGTCAACGTATTGAGTCAGATATAAGATGATTAAAATGAAACCAGCAGCCAGACGTAAATCACGTAAATTGGCCGTACAAGCCATTTATTCTTGGCAAGTGAACGGCAACGCCATGGGTGATATTGAGCAGCAAATGTTGCTCGAAAACAATGTTAACAAGGTCGATGTCGAATATTTTCGCGATTTGATCAGCGGTGTTGCGACCCATTGCGATACCTTGGATGACATCATTCGTCCGCACCTTGACCGTCCTTTTAAAGACATCGACATGGTTGAAAAAGCCATTTGCCGTCTTGGCGCTTACGAGTTGAAGTATCGCCTGGATGTGCCGGTTAAAGTGGCCATCAATGAGTCTATCGAACTGGCCAAAGTGTTTGGCGCTGAAGACAGTCACAAATTTGTCAACGGTATACTCGACAAGGCATTAAAATTTATTAAGCGAGAAATCTAGGAGCCTGTCCAAGAGCGCTTGCACTGCCTTTGAGTTATTGTGATGTTATAGTAAATAGTTGTAAATAGTTGAGTGTAATGAAAGAATTTGAATTGATAAAACGCTATTTTACCGGTGCCGGTGTTTCACGCAAAGATGTGGCACTGGGGGTTGGTGACGATGCCGCGATCATTAACGTGCCCCCTAATTCGCAATTAATTGTGACCACCGATACACTGGTGCAGGGTGTCCATTTTTTTGCCGATATGGAACCCAGAGCACTGGGCCACAAGGCCGTTGCGGTCAATCTCAGTGACATAGCTGCAATGGGCGGCGAGCCTGCGTGGATCTCGATTGCGGTCACTCTGCCTGAGGTAGACGAGCAGTGGGTTGAAGCTTTTACCGCCGGTATCAACGAAATCTGTGAGTACTATAATGTGCAGGTCATTGGTGGTGATACGACTCAAGGGCCATTGGCTGTGACCATCAGTGCCAAAGGTCTGGTGCCCAAAGACAAGGCCATTGTGCGCAGCGGTGCCAAACCCGGCGATTGGATTTTTGTTACCGGCACCCTTGGCGATGCGGGTGTGGCGATTGATGCCATCAAGCATAACAAGACCTTGCCGCTGAAACATCAAGCCTTTTTGAAAAACCGCTTTGAATATCCCACTCCCAGGGTCGCTATTGCTCAAGGTCTGCGCGAAATTGCGTCTTCTGCCATCGATATTTCTGATGGTTTATTATCAGAGATAGGCCATATTTTGGCAGCCTCTAACGTTGGGGCGGTAATCAATATTGACCAATTGCCGTTGTCCGACGCACTGCTGGGCTCGGTCGAAGATGAAAGCCAATATTATGAATTTGCCTTGGCGGCCGGAGACGATTACGAATTGTTGTTCACTGTGCCCGAAGACAAACGGGGGGCGCTGGATGTCACCTTGGCACATTATGGCGTTAAACTGACCTGTATCGGACAAATCCTTGGGCAGGCGGGTAATGTG
>JABSOG010000058.1 GCA_013216025.1 Algicola sp.
GTGGCGTTAAATTGGCAACCGCTTCGGCAATACCCCACACGGTGCCTAAAAAGCCTAGCACCGGAATAGCCCACATTGCCGTGTGTAAATAAAGGATAGAAACGGTGACTTCTTCGCGTTCTAACTCGGCTTGTTGATCGATAATTTGAGTGTATTCACTTAAATCGAGCGGGGTGTCTCCGGTTATTTTACCTAACTCTTCGAGCCGGCATTTGAGCGACGAACGATGACTGGCACTGTCGAGAGTGGCCTGTTTGTCATTGTTTTCGACCGCGTTTTCAAAGCCGTTTTCGATGTACAAATCTTGTTGGCGTTGAAAAATAACCTGTCTTGCCAGTAGGGCTATATTCATAATTACCCATACGAACAGGCCAACGGTAATGTAGGGGATAATGCCGCGAAACAGAATTTTGTCGAGCAAAACAATGTTGCTATCAAAATAACCGGGAATGACAAAGTAGATATAAAAGACGCTAGTGAACACCACAGATACCGCCGCAGAGGGGCCAAAGTGATCATAAAAGTGGGGGCGCGAAGACGGTTTTTGGCTTGATTCAGACCGCTTGACATAATAGGCCGCGACAACGCAAGCCAGCACCAAAATCCAGGCCATATAGAGATCGCCCATATTGACGGCGGCGCTTGACACCCAATCGTTGAGTACGTTTGAGCCAGTGCCAGAAGCTTGGCCTAGAACATAATCTTGTGGCGGAATTAACCCATCGGTAACGGTGATGACTTCGATGCAAAACAGGGTCGCCAGACTCATCAAACCGCTGCTCATCAGGCGAGTTTGCAGACCTGCGTGTCTGCTCAGGGCATAGCTGACCGCAAAGACGATCGCCACCAGGGCAAGCACGGCCAGCAATGGCGCGGTAGAAAAGTAAAACACATTCATTGGTTTCTCCTGGGATTTTCAAGCAGCTGACAGGATAAACGGCAATGATGTTAATGTCCATTGTAAGAGGTGGGAGTGTCACAAAAGCCTATGCAGACAACCCCACCCATTACAGAATTACAATCCATGTATCTCTTTAATTGCTCGCTCAAACACTGCCACTGAGCGGTTATCCATAAAATCAGAGTGGTAGTCTAGCTGCTCATCCAAAAACGAGAACAAGTCATAATCTTTCAAATCCAATGCCTTAACCGCTGCCACCAAATCATCGTCTAATTTGAACCGCTTAAACACCACCATAGTATCTGGGTTGTTGGCGACCAAACCGTAATCTTTCACCTTGGCGACAAAGCGCGCGTCTACATCGTGAATTTTCAGGCGAATGGCCTGACGGGCAGTTAATTCGGTTAAACCCGCGCTATTCATACGCTCTACAAATGTCCTGTCAACATCGTGAATACTCAGGGCCACCAAATCTTTGGCTGAGGGTTTGTTAAAACCCAAATCTTTCATGGCTTCGATAAACTTAGGTGTGACATCGTGGATTTTAAAGGCCACCAGTCTTTTGGCTGTGATGTCGGTGAAACCCAGCGCTCGAACCTGCTGCACAAAATCAACGCTAACCCCGTGAATTTTGAATGCGACCAAACGTTTGGCGTCGAGTTCCCCAAGGCCAGTATCGCGTATTTGTTTAACAAAACGTTCGCTGACGCCGTGGATTTTAAACGCAATCAAACGTTTGGGGCTGAGGTTATTAAAGCCCAAATCGCTCATGCGTTGGATAAATCCGGCAGAAACACCGTGGATTTTAAACGAAACCAAGCGTTTGGCTTTGACGTTGGTATAACCGAGTTCGGCCAGTTGTTTGATGAATAGTGAGGTCACCCCATGAATTTTAAAAGAGACCAAACGTTTGCTTGGCAAATCTGGGTAACCTAATGCGGCTATTTCATCGATAAAATCGTCGGTGACGCCATGACGTTGCATTTGTGATTGGCTGTTGTTGCGATTATGGCCGTTATCATGAGCGAAGATTGGGTTTTGAAAGCTTATGCACAACGACAATAGGGTGGCTGCGAATAACTTGGAGGTGCGCAGTTTTGTGGGCACGATTGTTGATATTTTCATCATTATTTGAGATCCTTAAGCGGGTTTTAAGTTTTTGAGCTTAATGTTTAATACCGGGCAGTTTTTAAAAGGTTGATGAAAAATGAAAAAATTCTTAGTGGTCACAAAAATGTATCTTAAAATCATCACCTTGGCGGTTAGCGCTTTGATTGTCAGCGGCTGCACGACCACCACAACCAACATCGCTGATGGTCAAAACTTGGTGAATAATGAAGGTTTGGTTGTCACAAAGTTTCACACCCAATGGCAAAGTCAAAGCGGTTCGTACGCTAATTATCTAGAGTTTTACTTTAAAAAAGAGGGCTGCAATGCTGTTGACGCGAGCTTTGTGATGTCAAAAGCGCAAGACCTTAAAGTCGTCGCTTTGCCACCGGGGCGATATCATTGGTATAAAGTGCTGATAGGTGATTATTTTATGAACCTTGACGAAAACGATGGGTTTACGGTAAAACCGGGGCAGATCACGTACATTGGTGATATCTATTCTAGCTTTGGTCAACAGCAATTTAGTCTATCTGGTGAAGCCAGCGTGTCGAACAACAGCGAAATGATTAAAAACGAATTACAGCAATCCCACCCCAGACTAATGAGCAAATACGAGTTTGCCACTCAAATCACCAATATCAACAGTATTTAAACGATGCTGGCAGCATGTATCGTGTCGTTTACTAGGGTCGTTAACTGGCGCTGTGTCATTGCCGCGCTTTTTCGTGATAACTCCTTAGCATCGTTAAACATCATGATGGTTGGAAACCCGCGCACACCATAGGCCTGCGCCAAGGCGGTATTGAGCGAGACATCGGCCTTAACCACCCTGATTTTACCTTTATAAATTTGAGCAACCGCATCTATCGCAGGTTCCATCAACAGGCAGGGGCCGCACCATTGGGCAGAAAAATCAACCATCACAATCCCCCCTGCGTCGATTGCTTGCTTTAACGCCGCCTCAGTATTGACCTCAATGGGTTTGCCAGAGTGCGGCGAGCTTTTATTGACTCGTTTGTATAATGCCGAAAAAGGCCATTTGAACACGGCAACATAAGTGCTCAAAATCATCACAATAAACAGCGCCAACCTAGCCAGCAACTTGATGGGAAAGTAATAATTGGGCGCATTTTTGGCAAAATCTTCGAGGCTGTTGAGTTGTTGGGTGATGGTATCGCTGATTGGCATTACTTATCCGAGTTATCTGATTGACTTGATTTATCTGACAGGCCTGATTTATCTGAGAGGCAGAGCCCATAGACATAATCGTCGACATAGCCATTATTAATAAAGGTATTTTGTCTTAGACAGCCTTCGCGAACAAACCCCAATTTCTCCATCAATTTAGCTGACGCAGTATTGGCTGCCGAGCAAAAACCGACGATTTTATTGAGCTTAAAACTGTCAAACGCATAATCGCACACCAACTTTAACGATTCACTGGCAAAACCCCTGCCTTGTGCGGCGGTTCTGAGCAAAAAGCCCACCTCAGCAATTTTTGCGTTCGAATCTACGATTTTAAGCCCTATACTGCCCAGCTTTTGGTCGGTAGCGCACTCAATAATGGTTAAAGACAACCAACCCCCACTTTGTATCGTCCAGGGCTGTTTACGAATTTCAAAAGCCGCTTTGGCCTCTTCGACAGTCATGGTTTCGCGCACATGGGCCATAATATCGGTTGAAACTGACAATTCGATAAACAAGTCTAAATCTGAGTCATCAAAAAGCCTGAGTTTGATTCTTTGGCTTGATATTTCCATTTTGTAATCCTTTTCTGTGAAGGTAAGGGTCGTGAAGGTCAGGGCTGTACTAGTAAAGTGTCGCCCCAACGGCAAACGCCTTTGATATTGACCTCGGCACCAAGGCGTTCATAAAATCGAATGGCCGAGAGATTGTCTTCTTCTACTTCCCACTTGAGGCGGCGACAGCCATTGGCAAAACACACGTCTTTGGCTTTAAGCATTAATGCCTCGCCCACTTTGTGGCCCCTAAAAGCATCCCACACAAAAACATCGTCAATGTGCATGTAGTTTGCACCAAGCCAGATATTGTAATTCCAGGTGTAAGAGGCATACCCGGCAACCTCACCATCAACTTCGGCCAGTAAAACACCAAACTTGGGTGACGACCCAAACCCAGATGCCGCCAGTTCTTCTTTACTGGTGATAACATAATGTTCTTCGCCGTGATATTTGGCTATGGCCATAATCAAATCATAAATCACATCGACATCGGCGGGGGTGGCTTCTCTAATGGTAACCATTACTTTTTCCTTTTTTACCGTGATTGGTCAGTTTACTGTTTGAGGGTTTGGATTGCTAGCGGGTTTAAAGCTGATGATATTGTCATAAAAGCGTTGAAAAACGCCTCAAAGGCCAAATAATCGCCAGTCGAAACATATTTGTAAAAAAACACTTGCGGCCTTTAAAAAGAATCGTATAATGCGCCTATCTCTTAACGAGATACCTCAAACCAAGAGCGAAAGCTAATTTAGTTTGAAGTAGCAATCAGGGCCAGTGTGGTGAAATTGGTATACACGACGGATTCAAAAAACATCGTGTGTAGTTGATTTAATTATTAAGGTATTGATTGTTAACAACAATATATCTAGAACATCAGAAATATTGCTTGTAAAGATTTGCAAAGAACTTTGAGCTTTGCAAAGAGAAAGAAAAGATCCAAATGCAGTGCCAGTGTGGTGAAATTGGTATACACGACGGATTCAAAATCCGTTGCCTTTGCGGGCGTGGCGGTTCAAGTCCGCCCACTGGTACCATCCTTCTCTTTGATTTTAAAGAGAAAAAATCAACCGACATCTTGTCGGTTTTTTTGTGTCTGAATTCTCGTTTAGCCTGCCGATTCACCTGTAAAGTCATATTGATTTTCCTTTTCATCCCGATTTCACCACTGTAGTTTCCAATATAGTATTTCTAAAGACCGATATTTACCTTGTGTGTATTGGTACTGTTGATACAATGCAAAGATCATTGAAACTTAATAGTTTTATTATTTGCTGTGGGAGATTGGTTACTGCATGATTATTGGTTTATTTCTTAAACATGTAAAAGCATATAAAGGCATTAATTTTGTGCCTGTTGGGGTTAAGTATAGATTCGTCACGTACGTTGGTGAGAATGGCGCAGGGAAGAGCTCCATACTTGAAGCCTTAGATGCGTTTTTTAATTGTAAGGCATATCCAATTAATAAAGGTGCAATAAGTGACAGTATTAGAACTCAAGGTAACGAACCGTTTATTACACCGATATTTTTAATCGACAAATCTAGGGTGCCACGTCAAAAAAAGGAATTTGAAAAAATAAGTCACTTCTTTTGGGCTGTCAAGAAAACTGACCTCCACAGTGGAGTACGAAATTCTATGGCTGAATTTTTTTCTCTAAGGGAACAACTGCAAAAAGAAAACTCTAATTATAATGAAACTCACTACTTAATAGTCGCTGGTGAAACTAATTTAACTAGCAACGCTCCGATTCCCTATTTTGCTAGCTTTCAAGGTGAAGATTGTTTTGCAACTCATATATTGGATGAGCAAAGCAAAATTAAAAGTGACAACGAGTCGGTAGGAATAACAGAAAAAGTTGAAAAAAAGGGGAAATCCGATAGGGCAGAAAGGCTAGCAAAATTGCTGATAACGACGGATTGGAAAAAATTCTTAAATGAATTGAAACATGTGTATTCATTCGTTTACTTCCCGGTTGAACTAGAGGTCGAGAGCTTTACCAAAATAGAAACATCTGAAATGCAAAAGATTTTTGATAAGCATTTAAAATCAGAAATTGAAAAATCATTATCGAAGGTAAACTTAAATAAAGTAGGGGGCATCAACAAAACCTTAAATGGTTTTGTAACCGAGATAGAAGAGATTCTGAATAATGAATATTGTTACCATACCGGACAGGACAGATACAACACTGTGACGAAGTCGGATCTTGTCAACAAAATACTTGAGGTTTACTTTCAAAAAAGGGTGCTCAACAAGAAAAGTGCTGAAGGATTAACAAAGGTAAGTGAGTTAAGTGCTGGAGAAAAAAGACAAGCATTGATTCATCTGGTTTACGCATTTTTAAAACGGAATAAAGAGCGCGATCAGTTGGTTATCATCGGCATTGATGAACCTGAGAATTCTCTACATACTACACTTTGTTATGATCAATTTGAGAAACTAAAAGAAATATCTGAGAATAATCAAATACTTATCACCACTCATTGGTATGGTTTTCTTCCCATTATCAGTAATGGTTATGCTCATTTTCTGAGCACCAAAGATACTAAAGATAAAAAAATAAGTTTCGAAAGTTATGACCTCTATGACTATAGAGCGAGGGTAAAAAAACAGGTCGAAGAATCGCGGAATAGAATGCCTGCAAATTTTGTTTTGAAAAGTACTTATGATTTGGTTCAATCAATATTTTACTCGCTTAAAAAGGACTCGCCTTATAATTGGATAATCTGTGAAGGAGTGAGTGAAAAGATATATTTTGAGTACTTTTTTAAAGCTGAAATTGAACAACATAATTTGAGAATTCTGCCAATGGGTGGGCAAAGCAACGTTATTAGATTATACACATATCTTGTAACCCCGATGGCAGAAGAAGATACTGCTGGAAAAGTATATTGTTTGGTCGATACTGACCAAACAAGATGTAGAGAAATTGGTAATGGAAGGAAGAATATTCAAATTCGTCGATTGTGTAATAGAGGCGCAAATGATAAGACTAGTTTACTAACGCTAGATCACTCAGACACAAGCCCTACTGATATTGAACAAGCCTTATACCCTACTGTTTTTATTGAGGCTATGAATCGCCTCACTGATAGTGAAAAAGATCTATCTCAAAAATTTGTCTCCTTAGTAGGAAATACAGATTTCATCAAGAATTTTAGGGACTTGGAATTGGAGGCTTTCTTCAAAGAGAATAAGGGAGAAAACAAGGTTTTATTTGCAAAACGTTACGTGGATGTTGCTGCGGAAACTGATGAAGGCTCAAACGATATAATTACAATTCCTCCGTGGGTTGGTGAGATCAAAAAGTTTTTCAATTCTTAACATTGGGCGATTGACTAATCACCTAACGGTACTTGCGTATGTCAACACTATTATTGGTTGACAAAATAGTTTTGAGATCGTGACAATCGTTTGGCCGGTGTCGAACACGTTGTCAACGATGACCGGTGTTTTGTGCTTTATTACGTCGACAAGGTAAAAACCAAAAAACGCATCGGTGATACGGGACGCTGTTACGCCATTTTGTTTTAGCGTGTACCATGAGTTTCGCATCCTTCCTCTGACAATATCAAGAACCGGAAACCCCGTTAATAGTGCAATCTGTGCTGCAAGTTGCAAAGTATTAGTGGCATGGCCAGTATGTGAAGGCACAGGGATCAAAACACTATCGGCGGGTAAACGCTCCAACGCAATCTCAGCCATGACCCGCGCCATAATCGCTATCGCTTCAACATCATTATTCTTAACCCTGTGAACCAATTCCCTAGCGCCCTTTGTCCCATAGTAATCGGCAACACTGATGATTGTATTGGTAGTCATTTTATTTGCTCTGTTTATTTGGTAGTCATTTTATTTGCTCTGTTTATTTGGTGGTGGGGGATGTCAGGGCTTGAAAGGCGGTTTACGGGGGAATGTTGGTCAACGGGGTATAGTGAACGGCGCAGGCCTAAAGTGGTGCGTCATAGAACTGAGCAAAGCAATATTCTGCGGCGACCATTATGCCCTTGACTGTATTGTTTAAACCCGCCACCTCAACTTGAGTCAAAAGCCTTTCATCACCTGCCAGCTCAACGCGCTCAAATATTGCCGTTAAAAATTGCAAAGAGTTGACGATCGCCGTCAACGTGCCAAGGGTGGTGCCGGTTATGATGGGGTTTTCAGAGGGTGGCACCGCCATTACAGCGACGAATTCATTGATTTGATTACCCTCTGGCATTTCGTCTGACAATGTTAGTTTGGCGTAGCAATACTGGGTGTAGCAGTTTTCGGCGATGTCTCTTGTGTTATTCAAATACTGCGTTAGCCCAGACAATTCAGCCGCATTCAGTAATTCTTCATCGTCGGCAACGACAAATTGTCCTAACGTCATCGTGACAAATTGCAACGAATCAATGATTTGTGTGAGGCTGTCGCTCACCGCGTTTATTGCGGCGGTGCTCTTTTTTGTCATCATAATCTACTCGTTTTGGTGGTTAAATAAACTGGCTAGTGTGGTTGTACAGGGCTGCCGGACATTGCGTCCGACGATATCAAACAATGGAGATTTACTTCTTGCTGATCTTTTTGCCGGGTTTGTCATTGGCCGTTAGCAAACTGTCGAGTTCACCGGCAATGACAGCCTCAATAACGGTTTCGATTGTGCTGACCAGATTGTCTTTATCGCCAACCTCAATGGCGTGCATTCCCGGTTGTATCTCCAGCGCCTTGTTGCCTTTGCGAATTTCAAGAAAATACTGATTGTTGCGCTGGTAATACCAAGGCTTCACTCGCTTGGCGATTCGCTTCTTTTGTCGCTCGCCTGTTTCGGTGTCGGTGACCCACTTTTCGCGGTATGCAGTGTAGGCCTCGTTGTTGACGAGACAGGTTGCCATTTCTTTTTGTTGGTTGAGCTTGGTCAACAGCTTTTCTCTGCGTTTGACCAGTGGATTTGTTTTGCCACTTTCTGGGCGTGCGGTAACCTTGAGTGAACTCAATAGTGATTTGGTCATGATTGTTTCCTTTGGTTTCGAATGTTTGCGGATAAAGCCTAAAGCTTTGTTATTACTTGGTTTTTGTGAAAGTAGTTTGTGTGTATGTCGATCAATAAGAGTGCATATATCACGCTGTGAAGCTCTGTAAGCGACTCAAATTAAGATGCAGATAGATACGTCAAAATGAAGCAAAAAAGCAGCACAGCACGATAGAGCACTTGTAATCAATATCGTCTGCATTGACTGCTATTCATGCTAATTTATCTATATAATTCAAATGCTTGCTATTGTTTTATGTGCTGCCTGGTTGCGGCGTTTTATAGTCAAGCAAGGAGATTGCATCACGCATCACCGATTCATTCCGTTTATCGTAGATTTGGGTGGTGGTGATGTTAGCGTGTCCGGCCAACTTGCTGGCCGTGCTTAAATCCACCTTTTGGTTTAACAACTCTGTTATGTAGGTACGGCGTAGATCATGCGGTGATATATCGATACCCGTGGCGGCAAGCGTTCTTGCTTTCACCACCTGATAAATTGCTGCACAGCTCAGCCGTTTATCGGTTTTGATAAAATTCACCCACACCGGATTGAACAAGTAGCCAGTGTCGAGTTGTCTGGCCTCAAGCCAAAGGCTGATATATTGCTCTGTCCACAATGGCAGGGGTTGTTGCCTGGACTTTTTGCCTTTGCCTGATTTCACAATCACCAAATGGTCATTCAGTTGAATGTCGTCGACAGTAAGGTGAGACAACTCAAATCGACGCAGGCCAGTACTAAGCAACAGGGCCAACATGCAGGTATCGCGAATGCCGATAAGGCGTTTATCTTGATAGCAATGGTCAATGAGCTGATTAACGCTGGCAGGCACTAGCGCCTTGCCCCGGTTACTTGGATTAACAGATAGGCGGTTGATGGCCTGCACCTGTCGCCACTGCATATCTTCCACCAGCCCCATTAAAAAGCCGGTTTTGACAATCGACTTTAGGGCGAACAGCATCAAGTTAATGGTGCGGGCTGATTTGTTGTCGTCTAACCGCTGGCGTTTAATCGCCTCAATCTGTGCATAGTTGAGTTGATGAAAGGGGAGGTTTTCAACATCTTCATTCGGCCACTCAAGCAACTGCGCTGTTACTGATAGCTGACTCCTGAGCGAGCGTCTACCCGTTTTAGCAAGACGAGACAGAAACAAGTCAGTCGGTGTTTTATTGTTCATCGTTTGATACCTTGCTGATTTGTTGTCTTATAAGGTATCAGGATGAGTGTTTAACTTTAATGGTGCGTTTTTGACGGTGATAGGCGGGGAGTTCGTAAGTAACTATATTAATAACAGCTACTTACGTTCTAGCAATATTGAAGAATGTGCTATTTGTCTTTCAAATGACAAAAGAATGGTTTCTGTAACATGCCACGATACAGGCGAATGTGTCGCCATGGTGATCTTGTTCCTGCTCCATGTTTTTTGCCAGCAGGAATCGGTGCTGGCGACATTGTTAAATAGTGGTATTCGTGCAGTTCTTTCAATACCTTAAACAAGTTTGATGAGCTAATGTTTATACCCTTTTCCGCCAACAGTGAGACTAAATTGGGAAGTGGAAGGTCATAAAATAACTTCTTTCCATCATGGCGCACGTTAAAGCAGTTATCATCGCAATCGAGGTGCTCCTCAAAATTATTGCTGGTAGTGCTATCGGGGTCGGCTGTAATGAACATGCAACCTTCCTCCCATTCTTGGCCATAATCGTCACAATAATCATCGAAATATTGGTAAAAGAAGACTCCTATCCTGATTGCCATTTTTGACAAAAACTCATTTCCGGCAAGATTGTATAGGAAGTATTTAAAATCATCGACTTTCAGGTCTTTGAATTCAAAACCAGTGGTTGAAATATGCTTATTTAACAAGGGTCTATCTACTTTTTCCAATGCTGTACGAAGTGGGTTTTCTGCGCTACCAATTTTCATGTTCTGACCTAAAAGTTATTTTAACTATACATTTTGGCCACAGCCTTATATATCAAGGGATTGCAGCGTTTTTTGGTTAAAAACTTCATTTTTTCACTCAGTAAAAAATTTCACTCATGAATAAACCCAATAAAATCAACCGTATAACTCCAATATAACTCCAATTGTTTTGCAGCTTTTTTAGTGTGTTTTCCGGCTCCTATTTGGTGACTGCGCTGCGTTTACCCCGTATATTTAATAGACAAATGACACATAAGAAACTGTAACGGGGTAGTAAAATGACTGTAAAGAACCGCAAAGCGCAATTCATGGCAATCGAAAAAAGTACTGGTAATAGCAAAGCAAAAAAGAAGCAAAACAAGATAATTGAAGCAAGGCCAAAAACAAAAATGGGCTTGAATCAGGCAATGCGTGATTTGGTCAATCTTGAAAACAACTCGCAATACTTAACAGATTCTCGATTAACTCACTGGGGTAAGTTGATAAGCAAGGGGCGTAAATTTGAACGATTGGCAATTTACATATCAGTCATGAGAAACCTGCCTGCGACAGTTGGGTTGAATCAGGGTGACTTTTTTGAAAAATATTTCAACTGCCACGATTATAGGGTGTCCAAAATAAAAAGGATTGTCGAAACCCTTATGTTTCTATATTGCGGGGTCGAGAGTTTCGATGAACTTGAAGATTTGGAGCAGCTAACCGAAATTGGTGATGAGAATGATCATGTTGTTGATTGTTATGCGTCGTTGATCGGCTGTCAGGGTCATGACCATGCGTTAGCCGTTTTTGAGAAAGCTAACCGTTTTGTTAAAAAGAATAGCAAGCCGGGCAAGTTGTTAAAAGTGACGCGAACATTGGTGGAAGACACAAGTAACAGCTTGATCTCAAATGCTAGTTTAAAAAATGAGATGCGCACTGGTTCAATTAATGATTACCGTGATGCTAGTTTGGCAAGCTTAACTGAGGAAGAGGAGCCTACTGTGTCATCATCACTGAATGATGATGAACAAATTGCAATGGTAAAAGACAAGCTCAAAAGCGCCTATTCAGGCTTTAAAAAAGCACTATCTACACGGAAAAGGTGTGATGCACTTGCAGTGCAAAAGGTAATGAAAATTGTTGCCAGCTTAAACAATGCGGTTGAAAATCTGCAAAAGGCGAGCTGATGCTCGCTGTATGGGGCAGGATTAATACAGCAATTTATCGAGTTGCGAATTCGCAATTAAAAGGAGGGTTTATGGCCAACAATATGAAGTTTGGTATCAAGCAGGATGACTATTACATTACAGTCATTGATCATAGCAAACAAGCTAAAGCAAAGCTGTCTATAGAGGATGCCATTAACAATTTGGATGGTAACTTAAAGGGTTTTGATAGTGTGGTGATGACAGAGGCAATGCACGATACTTTGACGGGTTGCGCAGGATATAAACCAGCAAAATCAACGGTTGTTATCGCTGCTGTAAAATCCGGGGTTGCCGACAAGCGCACTATAAACTATTCGGATTACAGCACATTGAGTTGCGAATTCGCAACTCCACAATTTGGCACTGATTTGTTTATTGATAAGCTTGATCTGACAATGCCGTTGACTGTGAAAGAGGCCAAGAAGTTACGGCGGGTGTTAATAAAGGATTGCAAAAATCATAGCCGGGTCAAATACAGCAAAAGTGTTAATCCGATGGCTGCGAAGTACCGATCCTCTTTTGTAATAAATACAAAGGAGGCTGGCAAACTCATATTGATGATGGTGCCAGTTTCCAGGCAAATAAGCAGGTTAAAAATCAGCTATAACCCAGCTAATTGCTCGGTGGCTGATGTTCGTGTCCTCGTCAGCAAGTTAAAAAAGGTATGTGGCAGCAAATACAGGCGTCGAATTATTAATGCCAAAATTACTCGCCTGGATATCGCATTTGATTGTGATGGTTACTTTGTCGAAAACACGCTGTTCAACCTCGATAAAAGTGCTTATTACAAAGCGTTCATAGATAAAAATGGCACCATCGAAACAAAGATCAGTGGTGCCAATAGGGCTAAAAGAATGCAGTTTTATGATAAGACTGTTGCGCAATGCAAAGGCGGCAATCCCAATGCAAACCCCAAGCGCGTTAATACTCGTTTTGAAATGACAATACGGCCCCATAATATAAAGGGCATGGGGCCTGTGCGATTAAGCAATTTGCGCCAACCACCAGCACTTTTTACTGGTCTACAGGTATACGATTACGAAAAATTGAAGAAGGCTATTGGTGAGCATACGCTTGATTGGGAGGTTGTTTATTACTTTGGTGTTGCAGCCCTCAAGCGCACCAAAAATAATACTGAGCGAACCAAATTTAGCCGGTTATTGGCAAGTTGCCAAGTGGACATTGACGAGGGGGCTTTTAACGTTCTTATTCAAAAGCGGTTAAAGAGTGTCCGCCAGCATTTTAAATGGTGACAGTGGGGCCGCTGGTGGTGTTGGACTATGGTTAATCGTTAGAATTTGTGGCTTAAGTTGCCAAGCGGCCTCATCAAAAATTGACAAGGCGGCCTGACTTTGCCCACCCCTATCCCTATGACGAAAGTAATGGCTAATAAATTAACCAAATGCTCACCGAAGTGAACTTACGTCCCGATGAAATCTTTCGGCTAGCCAGCCAAAATACAATGGCCTTTGCTAGCGGAATGCATGATGCTTAGCGCGATTCATCAATGGTGTTGATTAAGTCTCACGGACTTTAGTGTTGCTGGGTTTGTGTTTGCAATGTCAGTATCGATCAAATATTAGATGACTTCAATCTCTTTGCTCAAAAACTCATTTGTTTCAATGAAGCCATGTAGTCGGCATTGCCTGAATAAGGTTCGCGCCGCATCCTGCAATTGCTTGGTGTAATATAGACTGATTGGCACATGATATGCTGTGAGGTCAGTTTTAGAGATTAAATAGCACTCTTTATATTTATCGGTATTATGTCTATTATCTTGATTTGTTGTCCAGTCAACAGCTTTGGTTTCGATTGTAGTCAATAGAAGATGTAAGGCTTCTAAACATTCATGTGTATTTGGATAGATTGAAGTTTCCAATACGTCGGGTATCGGCGTCGATATATGCGCTTGCATAGGCGTTGAATCGAATCCATGTTTTTCCTGAAATGTACTCACTGGTAAACATGGTTTCAAATTAGCGACGATGAACTTGTCGGGTTTACGATAAAACAAGTAAATCTTATTTGTAGTGAAATCTTTAAATCTAGGCACTTTAAATGTTTCGTTGTATCGTTTGGTAAAAAGTGACCTCTCATCGACATCATAAATTTCCTTTATATCCCAGTTGAAAATTAGAGTCCCTCTAATTTCGGTTAACTTTTTCTTATGGAAATCAGCTGGATCAACGTGACTGAAATGGTGGAGCTGATGACGATTAACTGCATGACCAAACCTTTCAATCAGTGGTGCAATAACATGCGTTTGAGCCTTTACTAACCCATTTTTCCATTTGTTGATAATTGAGGCATTAACCCGGCATAAAACTGCAATTTCCTTGGCCAACATGCCTTGATTGAGAGCTGTTCTAACTAATTGTTCGGTTTGCTGATAAGGCGGGCTTTTTTGCTTATTGCGGCCCGGCTTTTTCTTACTTTGAGTTTCCATGGTATACCACCTTGAAGGGCAGGGCTGCTGCCCTGCATGTAGATTATTATTTGTTACCTTTTCTGCGCTTATCATGGGCAGGGTTTTCGGAGTTCAATTGCCTGGAACGATTATCAACCCCTTGCTGATACGCTGGGTTGTTAGGGTTCAAGGCGTTTGAACGTTGGTCGTTTGATGATTGTTTTTTTGTCATGCTGTTACCTTCTATTGGGTTGATTAATTTCAAATCAAGTGTGGCATAACGGCTTATTGTCTTCAAAAAAACTAATTAATCTTGATATGTATATTAATTCATTTTAATTAATGTCGCTGTAATTGTTTGTTTTTAAAGGGCTTATTTTTAGGGCTGATGGGGTGGTTAGTTCTTAAACGGCGATCAGGGTTGGCATTATGCAGGTATCTTGTTGCACTTTGTCACTAATAATTAAGTGACAGATGCTATTCAAACGTTGTTACATCGATTTTGAAGCTCGCAGCGCAGAAAAGTTCTGCTGATGAGACTTAATGGTAATGCATATTATCGTTAAGTCTACGGTTTGCTGTAATTCGTAATATGCGCCAGTTATGCTCATAGTGTGATTATGAATATTGGTTTATGCAGTGCTCCGCGATGGTTTGTGACCGCTATTTGAAAAAACACTACCAAGCTGCAACTGGCTGATATATGGCGTGAAGAAGTGGCCAACGGCTTTGGCAACGCAGCTCCAAACCGTGACATATTGAATATTTATAAGTGGATAATTAAGGAGTTAAAAGAATTGGTATTAATTCATGGCAGCGCGTAACTTGATTGAATTTCTCGAATGGGCACTCGGTGTTTATTATGGTCCCTAATAATTCGATTGAATGCTGGTTTTTTGATTTTTATGGTTTAGTATGTCTAGTTATTGGGGGGAAATATAAACATGTACTAGCTGTGGTAGGCAAAAACGTTATGGGGCAACAAGAAAGACGCAACAATATAAATAGCATTCAAATGGATGTGCAGTCAGAAGACGCTGGTTCTACAACTTTGGCAAAATATTGGTACCAATATAATTGGGCACTATATCATTTTATCTCAAATTGTAATTTGGAATCTAATTTGGCTGTTTCCATGGAGGTGCATGAAGATGCTTTGTTTGTTAATGATGTAGACTTACCGGATAGTGGTATTGAATTGTACCAGGTCAAGGACATTTCAATGACAGGCAATATGACATCAAATAGGCTGTGTAAAAGTGTTGATAAGAAGCCATCAATTATCTCCAAGCTAATTGGTAACATTAATAAGAAACATATTAAAAATAGGATTTCAAAACTTGCGATAGTCTCAGCAACACCTTATACATTTACTTTAGAGTCTGAAAATAGAAAGGTTGAGCAGTTTGATGTCATACGGTTTGAACAACTTGCCATAGATGATAAAGAAAAAATCGAAGAGGCTGTGTTAAGGGATTTGAACATCGCAGAAGTACCTTATTTCGTTGAATTTATTAGAGGGATAAAATCGACTTCATTGGGCGAAAGCTCAAGCATGGTAATCGGGACATTAGCTAGCTATATAGATAAGAATTATCCAAACTTATCTTCAAGACCAAAGTTGATTTATGATGCTATGGTGACTGAACTAATGCGAATTGGCAGTGACAACACTATTTATCAAGAATGGAATGAGTTTTTAAGTAAACACACCGTATCGCAACATCAATTGGATCAAATCATAAAAGGTCGTTCCCTAAATATTGATAATAGTTTTGATAATGTATGGACCCGTTTGTGCAAATACTTGGATCAAGAAACAGATCATAAGACCCTTACACTCAAAGAAAAAATCACATTGAAAAAGGGAACTCAACAATATTATTTGGCAAAAAAAACTAGTGCGGCGCTAATTTTCGATATTGTAAATAAGAAGGTGGAAGCCGCCTTTGAGGAATGCATACGTGACACAATGCTTCAGACGGCGGCAGCGATGGTGATTGAGTTATCGAAAGACTTAGATATTGTTGAATTCTTCTCAGGACAACAATTGGATATTAAATATGCCGTGCTGTGTGAAATAAGTGAGCATGTCTGATGAGTCAATCTAATTATAGTCTTCTAATAAGAAATTTAAGAGAAAATAAGCATGAAGCAAGTAAAATACCTAGAGTTGGTAATTATTTCGGATTTAGAAAAGTCAGCAAAAAGATTTCCATTTGGACTGAACAAGAATTTGATACTTGGAAGCAAGAACAACGTAGGTAAGACTTGCCTGAGTACATCAATGCTGTGGGCTTTAGGTGCTGATATTCGACAGCAATCAAGTTGGAAAAAGCTGAAGGTCCGAACTGTAATTAAACTGGATATTTATGGCGATATTTATTTCGTTGCCCGTGATAATAATGAAACTACAATCACGTATCCGTCATTAGCAACAGCTCATTTCTTGAAAATTAGTGATTATGCTATTGCTCTTGCGGCAATTATCAATTTTGAAGCCTGTATTAAAAGTAAAAATAGCACTAATGTAAGTACACCATATCCATCTATTCAGCTACTTAAATCATATATCCACCAAGATGCTGGTTGGAGTGAGTCTTTCAAATCATTTAATACCGGGATGTATGCCAAACCAGAAATTAAGAAAATAATAGAATATTTTGTTGGTATCAAACCTGCTGGTTTTTTTGAACCGTTATTTAAATCAGCTAAATTGAATGGTGCACTTGAAGAACTTAAATCGCAAAGTGAGAAAATTGAAACAGTTCGAAATGTTGTAACTTCATTCCGGGCATCTAAATTTGATGAGCTTAGTTTTACGGAATATAGAAAGCAGGATTACAACAGTAAAATAGATTCTTTGATCAAAAAAGAAATAGACCTTAAAGACCAAGGATTTGAACTTAAAAAAGTTATTTTCGAACAAAAGAAACAAGTTCGCCTCATAAGTAAAGCTGAATCTGAATTATTCAAAGATTATCAATTTGCAACCAATGAAGTCGAAGGGCAATCCGTCAATTGTCCAACGTGTGGTACTGAGCATCGCAATAACGTTATTGATAGGTTCCAACTAATTGATGATAGGGAACAATTAATTGATGCTCGTAAATTAATGCAAAAAGATATAGCTAAATATAAAGCACAACTTGATGGCTTAAATCATGAATTGGCCGAATTGCGTAATTTGATTAGTATTGAAAAGATGTATTCAAATACACCTGAGCACCTTGAACAAATGATTGTTGAAAATTCAATGGGGCATTTTGATTCAATGCTAGGGAATGTTTTTGAGCAGGTTACAAATCACAATAGTGCGCATAGGGAACTGTTGGAAGAAGAGATCAGGGGTGTTGGAACATTTAAGAAAAATAAAATTTATAGGGAAAAAGTCAAGAGTATAAAACAGGAGTTTAGGAATAAATTAAGAGCTTATTTAGAAGATCTTGCAGTCGAGGATGTGGATGGCTTAGAAGAACAGCAGCTCTTGTATTCTTTTGATGTTAGTGTAAGTGGTAGTGATGTTTCTAGAGCCATTTTGGCTTATTACCGTGCTATTACAGATATATCATCAAAATATTGTGCTGCTTATACGCTACCTATGGTAATTGATACGCCATTACAGCAAGAGCAAGATATTGAGAATTTGACATTGATTGTAGGTTTTCTATCTAAGTGGAATGATCAACAGTTGTTTCTCTTTGGCTCAGACCAACAATGTTACGATGAAATTAAAAGTGACAGTTACACTAAAGTAACCTTACTAACTGCAAGAAAGCGTTTGTTATCAACGGAAAATTACATCGCTTTGGCGTCTTCTTATGATCGGTTTTTTAGTCTCTAATTATCTTTAACCGTGTATAGGAAATACCAGCCACTGCATTGTAGCTGGATTGCCTATGTCCTTTCATTAGAAAGGCTATACGAACAACTCAAGAGTCGTTAATTCGCCGTCTGGGGAGCGCAATACAAATTCATGACCTGCTTTTTGCTTTTCAATTAGCAATTCATATAGCCTGTATGCATTCTTGGTTACTTCCGCATAAGAACTGGCTTCCGTTTCATCTTTTAAATACTTCAGTCGTTCCATCGACCTTTTAGGAAGTTCCATTTGCACTCTGGTTGTTTTATCGTTTTCACTTTTTGACATTTGTTTTACCGAAATAAAATCCAATCATTGCTGCAATCGGGGCTTGTATAAAGAGCATTACAGTTTCCAAAGCTGAATAGTCATTATTTATTACTCCAATGGCTGCTGCGCCGATTAAAAATAAACATGACATCAAACCCATTGTGTACAAAACTGCTTTGCGCATAGCCATTTTGTGCTTTGCTTCTTCTCGCTCCAATTGCCTCTGGTGTTTTACCTCTTCCTCCTCTTTGCTATTAATTAAGAAACTCGTAATTTCAAAATCGTCAATTTCATTGTTATTTGACTTGATTTCGAACTTGTTCATGGCTTACTCCCGTTAACGCGAGCAAAATAAGCCACACCTACCCAAATTTAACTACTTACAATGTACATCTACTATAACTGCTGGCGGCTTAAAAGTGCCGTTGGCGACTTATGGACCAGTTACAATGCTTCAAGCAGTTCCCTAAAGGGAATGAAACGGTGTTACTTAATTCTCTTGCTCTGAAATATTTTCAAATTTAAATTCATTCATATTTATTACCTTTTAGTTATTCGGGACCTATTACAGGGTTGTGGCGTCGACGGTTGTGGTATTCGTACCAGTAGTTTTTGATGCTGAATCGGCGATGAAAGAATTGAGGCTCTTGACATTGAAAGAGGCATTTTTGAACGTAAGGACAATTGAGTTGCTGTTAGTCATGATTAAGTTCTCTTTTATTTGTATTGTGTATTGCTTAAAACGATTATATTGGCATTCTCAGTTGTTAAATCTATCATGGACCAAAGATCAAATCGTTGTTGATAAGCTGTTAAATCTAACCGTTGATTGGTTAGTGTCATGTAATACTAGTTAGTCTTTTCAATTCTGCAATCAAATAAACATCATATTTTGATGTTTATTTGATTTTATATTGAGTTTTAATTAGTTGTAATTACAACTAATTGATATTCAAAGATTTTAATCCATGTAGCTAAACACACCCCCGCCGCTTAAACTCAAGCTCCCATCCCTTAAACAGTTCAGTCAACCGAGCCTCATTTTTGGCCTTAGCCGCCGGAGTGATCTGCTTTTTCTTCGGCGATTTACCAGCGCTAATATCAACCCCTGACAATTCCTTGGTAAACATCTTGGGAATAACATGGCTGTAGTGTTGCTCAATCATTTGAACACTGGTCCCGCATTGCTTAGCCAGAATCTCCATGCTGACATCACCGCTCATCAACTGCCAAGTTATGTAACTATGACGCAACGAATAAAGCGTTCGAACGCCGTGCGCGGAATTCTTAAGCCCCACATCACCAACAGCTTTATCAAAAGCCTTGCCCAATTCTTTGGTGGTTGAACCATCAGTCAGTCGAAACAAAAGATCAGACGGTTTGCGGTGGGGGAAGCGTTCACGTAGTTCATCAATACAGCTAAAAATCTCGTCACGGCATACAATCTCGCGGGTGCCGGTGTACTTGGTTGTTTTGCCTTTAGTTATGGTAACGAAAAACACAACGTTGTGGCCATCACGGTGCATATGAATGTCGCCCCAAGTTATGCCCTCCATCTCGGTACCAGGGCGAATGCCGGTGTGTATGGCAAACTCGATGTAACTGAGTAGCAATTCCCGTATCT
>JABSOG010000589.1 GCA_013216025.1 Algicola sp.
CTTGTACCACCAAGATGACAACAACGACACCCACTTGTTGTGATCTGGATATTTCGCCATACAAACCACCAGCGTAACCATAGAAGATTGAACTAAGCACCAGTGAATTCAAGATGTAGTTGGTCAATGCCATTCGGCCCATCGGGGCCAACCAGCCCAACCAACGATGGCCACGCGCTGTCAGGCTAAGCAACACAATTGCCCCCAAATAACCAGCGGTCATCAATAGCTGGCCCATAAAAAACAAGGTACCGCCAATCCCCTGCAACTCCATACCATGCTCAGCAGCTGGATAGGCCAGAATCAATAAACCGGCAATACTGACAAAAGTGCCGAAACCCCCGCCAATTAAAGCCATGCTTTTGAACAACACCAAGTGCTCTTTTGGTGCCCGCAATACACCACTGGCGATAAACCAATAACCCACCATAAACAGCGGGAAGATAAAAAATAGACCAAAAATTGGCGTGGTAATAATACGTCTGCCAGTCTCCTCTAACCGATATTGGGTTACTTGCCAATAACTGCCGGTGGTTAACGCCGCTTTCTCCTCTTCTACCAGTTTATCAATTGCATGTTTGGCCAAAAAATGTTGTTCAGACCGATAAGTCAACAGCTCTTGGTCTTCCATTGCGTCTTCGTCGACAACAGCGGGCACTGTACCGGCTTCTTTATCCGCTTTTGCTTTGGCAACCAACTCTGAAGAGAGTATCGGGTCTTGCTTGATTTTCTCAGCGGCAGCCGCTACTTCTACTCGGTTATCGTATAACTCGGCAAAGTCAGCCCTCAATGTGGTTGAGCCAAAAAATAAACCGGCCAACATGCTCACCACCATAGGAACGCACAGCATCACCAAACCAACCCGCAAAAATGAGGCTGAATTGTTCAATCGCTTCATTCTGCCACTGTTGAGCAAAGACACCCACCCGAGCAACAATAAACCACCAAAGGCATAGTCATGAACAATGTCACCAGGCCACAAAAATATCATGTGCGCTATACCGAATAAAAACAAAAAGAACATACGCCGGGTAAACCAGGCACCAAACGGTCGCCCAACCTCTTGCGCGCGAATCAACATCACCGCAAACCCCATCCCAAACAGCAGACAAAACAGCTTGTAAAATTTGCCCTCGACAAACAATCTAATCAACCAACCAGCACTCCAATCGCCCCCGCTGAGGTCAAAATCAAATAATCCCAGTCCAGTGATTGAACGGCCGAACCATTCAACATTCATCAAAATAATACCAATCAGGGCAAAGCCTCTCAACATGTCCATAATGTCGATGCGTTTACTTTCACTAATGGGGGCTAAATTACCGGATGGCGCTGCGGCTGCCGGGTTTTGTTCATTCATAGGGTTTGTCCTTATGTTTTATCAATTGGGTTAAACCAGGGTAAGACAGGCAATGATTAACGATTGTCCGGTGACGGTAACAACATTGGCGTCCAGCTTGTCCACACTACAAATGTGCAGCAGGTGCCCTTGTGGCAATATTGTTGGCGTGCATGACAGTTTAATCTCACCATCAAGAGAAAAAATGAAGCAGTGTTCACAACTCGGTAATTCAACCGCTTTCGGGGTGTTATAAGTCGTTACGGTGGTTTTATATTTACTGATTTTGGTGATCACATTAAAATCTTTGATTGGCCCATCCATTAAACGTCCATGGGTTTTGCAACTGCCGTCAAACGTAGCTACATTCAACAGGCTTTTCAATGCATCTGTGGATTGTTTGGCTTCTTTTTCATGGTCGCTGTCATGTACAAGAGCAATGCCATTGCCTTCAATCAACACCAAATTGCGCCAGTAACCAGAAAAATCAGAGAACAGACCATCTTCTACGACACCAGCAATGCTGATGCGCCAGTCAAAATCATCCAACGTGCCCCCTTCGTTGATGGCCAGTTCACAGGTTTCTCCTTTGCCATTTTTCCATGGGATGGTTTTAAATTGTTGCGGGGGTATTATTTTGAGCATTTTTTGGTTGTAGGCCTGTTTTTCGACGATAACGAGATAACTATAGTCTAACCCTAATCAATTCCAATCATTTGCGTTAATCTGATACAAACCGCAACAATTTAACTCAATTAACGCAAATAAAACAAAGAATTAGCATTTGAATAGAAAATGGTGGTTGTTTATTACCTGATCAATCGCTAAACTGCACGTTATCTAACCAAAATAGCTCAGGATTTGAATGGCTCTTGATTTTGAATTAAAACTCATCATGCCCGGTGAAAGCGCTGCAATTTTTTGCAGAAGCACCCTTGAGGCAACCCGCTACCTGATCAAAAAGCGTATGCCGGGTGTTGCAATCCAAATAGCCAAAACATTAAGTGGCGAACCGTTGCCGCTCAATGAAGAGCTGAACGACAGCATCTACCAACAGGCATTTTACATCGATTTACCCCCGGAGCAGGTTTGGGAAATTATCGAAGTACTGTTGCTGACCAGCCAAAATGAGCATAACAGCCCAACACCGGGGTTGGTGGTTCTGGCTAAGTCTTTACATAAAGACTGGATGGACTTGGCGCACAGCCTAGGTGTTGTTGACCGAGATTTCTAGCTATTGTTGGCCGAAAGCGCCAAAACGCAACGTTTTGGCATAAATATCGTCACTGGCGGGGGCCAACGCAGACAAATAAAGTGTGCTACCGTCAGGACTGATATCAAAACTCGTCTCATCCCACTGTATAGATCCCTGATAAATCACCTGAGTCTCATTTGAGATCAGATCTCTGCGCATCAATTTCGCCTGTTGTGAATGCCCATCATGATTCAGATAATAAAGTTGGTTCTCATACAAGATCCAGTTTTTCCAGCTGTGCTCGGGAAAAGCCTGCCATACCAGCTCTTGTGAGCCTCCCAGCAACGGCATACGCCACAAACCTTGTTGATGACGGGTAAAATAGACAAAATCGCTGTGGTGGGGAGAATAAGGCGATACACCGCCCGCTTCGGTCACCACTTGGGGTGTACCGCCATCGCTAGGAATTCGGCAAATTTGCCAACTACCGTTGATATCACAACTGGCCACCAGCCACTGTCGATGAGAACTAAAACGTGCATCAACCACCTTAAAATCGCCAGTGGTAATGCGTTTAAGCGCCAAGTCCTGCAATAACAGGCTATACAACCCTGTGGCGTTTTTAGATTGCACCGTCAACAAAATATCTAGCCCGTCTGGCGACCATGAAATATCGGTGATGACAGCCCTGGGCAACCGAGTCAGCTGACGTAGATTTTCACCTTTGGTATCGGCTAGCCACAACTGATCTGAACCACTGCGATCGGCCACAAACGCAATTTGACTGCCATCGGGTGACACCCGGGGCTGATGATCTTCGCGGGTTGAAGCCAACACTGCGGTTGACGGTTTGGTGTTTTCATCGGCCAGTGACAACTTTACAATATTGCTCACTTGCTTCGATTGGGCATAAACCAGCGTGCCGCTTGCCCGGTGATAATCAATGCGATGATAAGAACCGCTTTCAAGCAACATGTCAGTGCCATCAACAATCGACAGTTTGCGCAGCAATTGTTTGATATCGGCATCTAGCAAATAAACCACGTGTTGATTGTTAACCCAACTCAAACCATAGATATTCGATTGCACCTGCAAAGATGTCAGGGCCTTGGGCTTGTTTAAGACCGGGTTTGATGAGGGCTCCAGTGATAACAGGTAAATTGCCGAGTGATGGCTGGGTTTGAGTTGTCCGCGAACAAAAATAAGGTTTTTGCCATCTGGTGAAACCCTTGGGCTGTAATCGGTGGTACCAGGCAAGTGGGGGAAACTCAACTGTTCAACAGTAGCACTTGCCAAATCGGTATCCGCCAAATCAGCACGTACCAACGCGCGCTTGTCGGCGCTGATATCCTGAGTAAAAAACAGTTGTTTACCATCTACCGACCAATCAACAGACATCATGAACCGGGTTGAACACGCCCCAACCTTATGCTGCGCCTCAAGCTTGTCGAGCCTAACATAATACACAGCACAACTTTGGCGATCGCTACTATAACGGGTGAACGCCAGATGTTTGCCATCGGGCGAAAAACGTGGCGCAAATTGGTTCACTGATTGACCATTAAAAGGCACTTTGGCGATCACTTGACGAGTGGCCAAATCGCTTAAAATGATTTGGTTGTAGTCCTTTTCTGACTTGCGATAAACATAAGCCAGCGTTTTACCATCCGGCGACAGGGTCGGCGCATTTTCTACGCCCGGCTCGCTGGTCAAGGGGTGGGCTAATGAGATCTCAAAAGCGGTGTGATCAACGGGTGTCGATGCATCATCAACACCATTAAAACCCAGCCATAGCAGAATAACGACAACCATCATCAGTGCAGCCACCGGCAAAACAACCGAACGTTTTACGGTAACTTCAGGTTTAGGTGCTGACGCAGATCGTTGCGATAGGGCGGTAACGGGCGCTTCTTTTACAGGTGACGTTTCATTGATTTCGCTCGCCTCCACCAACCAGCGATAACCCGCTTTGGGCAGAGTTTCGATAAACTTCGAGTTTTTGGCACTGTCGCCAAACACCTTGCGCAAGTCAGAAATCGCCCGGGCAATCAATTGCTCGCTAACCACCACATTTGGCCACACCGTTTGATATATCAGCTCTTTGGTCACCGGCCTTGGGCTATTGACCAACAATACCAGCAACACATCGCACATTTTGGCCGTGATACTGACTTGATTGCCCTGATGAATCAAACGATGGCTCGGCGCATCAAGCACCCACTCACCCAATTGCCATTGTTTTGTTCTTGCTTGTGTTAGCACTGTTGTCTGCTTATCGAAGGTTCGGTCTATAATTGACCGTCAAAGTTTGAGTTATATTCTCATATTCTTTGTTGACAGTGCCAGACAAATAAACAAAAGGCCCTAAGGTGGGCAGAAAAAATTGCCCACCTTACACATCATATCCCGCTGTTTTTTAAGAGATTCATGAAAATTGAATAACGATTGAAACACTATTGCATCGATCTGAACGGCGATGGTGACCACACTGGCTGTAACTTACACGTCACCGGGAGCAATCAATATGTTTATCAAAGCACGCACCACAGCCTTTATCGTGGCCGCCTTTATGGTCATTACCCATACCTCCGCATTCGCGACATCACAGGCCACGGGCAATACCACATTAACGCCACACAGCGAATTGCCCGCCCCTCAATACGACTCGAAGCAAGCCTCAAAGTGGGTCAAAAAAATGTTAGCGGCCCATGGCGAAAAAAAACCTTGGGATAAAGGCGATACATTTGGCTTTACCCACAGCCTTTACGTATTAAACTTTCCCAAAAGTATGAACCCTTGGTGGATCAGCGCCGAACAATATCAGCACGATTTACGCAGAGGTTATCACTACTATCCGATGGAAGATTCGTTGCTGGTATTTAAAAACGGCGACACCTACCATCAAAACTGGCGCTTACCCAACCCACCGGGCATGATGCCATTTTTCAATTACAACTTTGTGGTCATGCCTTGGTTACCATTAGAAAACGGCGCAGTGATCAGCTTCGCAGGA
>JABSOG010000590.1 GCA_013216025.1 Algicola sp.
ATCGAGATTGGTTTTGAGCGCCAAACGGCTCAGCCCTATCACCGCGTTCATGGGGGTGCGAATTTCGTGGCTCATTTTGGCAAGGAAATCTGACTTGGCCTGAGTGGCTTTTTCGAGCGCTTCGGTGCGCACGGCCACTTTATGTTCGAGGTTACGGTTAACGTCGAGCAATTTCAGGTGGGTTTCAACCCGGGTCAGCAACTCGTGTTTGACAATCGGTTTGCTGAGGTAATCGTTGGCACCAACGGCAAAACTCTGCACCAAGTCGGCCACTTGAGATTTGGCGGTGAGGAAAATAACCGGCAATTCGTGGATTGAAAAAACCTCACGAAGTCGGGTACACACATCATAACCCGACACTTTGGGCATCATGATATCGAGCAGAATTAAATCAAACGGCCCATTTTCTAACACCGCGTTGATCGCCTGCTGACCGCCAGAGGCTTCTACCAGCTGATAATCTTCTCTGCACAGATGGTTGTTTAACACCTGACGGTTGACCGGTTCGTCATCGACCAGCAAAATCCTAAATTTGCTGGAGTCGTAATCGCTTTTGGCAACAAATTCATGTTTTTGCACCTCGGCCTCGGTGGCCAATTGGGCAACGTTTTGCGCACTTTTTTGCGCTTGGTGCACTTGGTCGCTGTCGACATAATGCAATCGCGACACGGCCTGATTGACAGTATCGGGTGACATTGCCGCTTCTTCACTGGTGGGCATGGTGAAGCTAAAAGTAGACCCCTGCCCTTCAACTGAATCAACGCCGACTTGACCGCCGTGAATATCGACCAGATTTTTGGTCACTGCCAATCCTAATCCGGTACCACCGTAGGCACGTTCGGCAGAGCCCTGCACCTGTTCAAACGATTCAAAAATAATATCAAACTTGTCTTTGGCAATACCAATGCCGGTATCAATAACACTGATCTCAATCCAATCATCACGCAGGGCAGCCGTCACTGTCACCGAACCTTGCTCGGTAAACTTAATGCCGTTACCAATCAGGTTGTGCAATATCTGCTGAATTCGGTCTTCATCGGCGAGCACCGCTGGCAAGTCTTTAGGCACATCGTTAACCAAATGCAAGGGTTTGTCGGCCACCAAAGGCATCGACAGGGTCACCACCACATCCACCATGGCGTGCAGGTCAAGCGGTTTGGTATAAAGCACCAAGTCGTGGCTTTTGAGCTTTGAAAAATCCAAAATATCGTTAACCAGATTGGCCAAACGCCGACCACTTGACACCACCATCACCAAATCTTTGTTGGCATCGGCGGGCAATTCACCCCGGGTACCGTCAATCAGCGATTCGGCCAAGCCGATAATGCCGTTAAGCGGGGTGCGCAATTCGTGTGAGGTATTGGCCAAGAATTCATCTTTGAGTTTATCAACTTCTTTGAGTTGCTGGTTGAGGGCCTGTTCTTGAGCGACTTTTTGTTCTTCGTCGCGTAATTTTTGGCGCTGGGCATGAACAAAGGCCAGCACCACACCAACCAAACAAAAAGCGTAAAATGTATAAGCCCACCAAGTGTTCCACGGGGCCGGATCAATGGTGATACTGAGCGATTTACCTGCTTCGTTCCAGTAACCGTCTTTATTGGCGGCCTTGACTCGCAACACGTAATCACCATCAGGAATATTGGTGTAAGTGGCACGGCGGTTTTGCGCGTCGGTATAAATCCAGTCGTTGTCCCAACCTTCTAATTTATAGGCATATTCGGCATTTTTTGAATCGGTAAAGTCCATCGCCGAGAATTGAAACGAGATCAGGCTTTCTTTGTAACTCAATCGCAAAGCCGGTAACGCATTAATGGCTTTTTCAATGGTGAACAAAGCGTTTTGACTGTTACCTGCCCCGGCGTCAATCGGCACCGATTGGTTGAGTAATAAAAACTCGGTTAAAACCACCTCAGGGCGGCGGGTATAATCTTTGATGTCTTGGGCAAAAAAGCGGTTGAAGCCGTTGATGCCACCAAAAAACATTTCGTTGTTTTTGCCTTGATAATAAGAGCCAAAATTAAACTCGTTGCTTTGCAGGCCATCGTTGAGGGTATAATTTTTAAAACTTTCATCTGCGGGATCAAAGCGACTGAGGCCCTGATTGGTACTGATCCAAAATCGGCCCTTTTGATCTTCTAACATACCGTACACGACATCATTGGGCAAACCGTCACTTTGACGGTATTGGGTAAATGTACCATCGGTTGGATCAAACCGATTCAATCCACCGAGCGTGCCCACCCATAAGGTGCCTTTAGTGTCGATTTTGAGCATGGTCACCACATCATGACTCAAGCTGTCGCTGTTGCCATCGAGATGGTTAAAGTGAGTAAATTGCCCAGTTCGGGGATCGTAACTGTTCAGCCCACCCACGGTGCCTACCCACAATATACCGGCTTTGTCTTGCAGCAATGCGGTGATCACGCTGCTACCCAAACTGTGCGGGTTTTGAGCGTCATGCTTGAACGAGGTAAAACTTTGACGTTGGTGGTCAAAACGGTTCAGACCGTCATCGGTACCCACCCACACCTGCCCCTTAATATCTTCGGTGATGGCATTCACCCGGTTATTACTGAGGCTAGCCGCATCATAGGATGAATGGGTAAAGTGTTGAAACACCCCGGTCAGTTCATTGAAACGGTCAACCCCACCATCGAGCGTACCAACCCAAAGTGCACCCCGGCTATCTTCATAAACCGTCGAAACATGGTCGTGACTCAGGCTGTTGTTATCATTCGCACTGTGACGATAATGCACAAAACGGTCCGAATCGGGATCATAACGGTTTAAACCAACGGCGGTGCCGACCCATAATCTGTCTTTGCCATCAACCACCAGTGCTTTGACAATATTATTACTTAAGCTGTCGGGGTTAGCGGCCGAATGGTTAAATTGCTGAAAACGCTCTCGTTTGGTGTCGTATTTGCTGACACCACCACCATGAGTACCAATCCACAGCACCCCGGTTTCGTCAGCGAACAACGTCCACACCCGGTCGTTACTCAAACTGTAGCGGTCGGCCCCTTCAAACACATATCGGGTAAACTGACTGGTTTGAACGTTAAAACGGTTCAGGCCACTGTCGGTGCCAATCCACAGGTTGTGTCTGGCATCTTCATAAATGTAATTGACATTGTTGTTACTTAAACTCAGTGGCTGAGTATCACTATGGGTAAAACGGACAAACCCGCCGCTTTTGGGCTCAAAGCGGTTTAAACCACCGCCGTTGGTGCCCACCCACAACTGACCGATGTGATCTTCAGATATCGCCCACACGGCATCAGAGCTGAGACTTTCATTATTGATGGCGTCATGACGAAAATGGGTAAAACCATTAATATCGCGGTCAAACCGGTTGAGTCCGCCACGGTCGGTACCCACCCAAACTTGGCCCTTGCTGTCGGCAAATAGTGCACGAACGAGATCGTGGCTTAAACTGGTGGGATTATTGTCATCATGAACATAGTGGGTAAACTTGCCGCTTTTGCTGTCATAGTGGTCGAGCCCTTTTTCGGTGCCAACCCACAAACCGTCTTTGCCATCGCCAATAACAGCGCGCACTACGTCAAAACCGAGGCTGTCGGCGTTCGATGAATCATGCTTAAAATGGGTAAACTGTTCGATGGCCGAATCGTATCGGTCGAGCCCCAATTTGGTGCCTATCCACAGAATGCCGTGGTCGTCTTCATAAAGGCTGTTGATCCAATTGCCAGAGATAGAGGTGGGGTCTTTTGGGTCGTGGCGGAATATCTTAAATTCGTAACCGTCATAACGGTTGAGGCCATCTTGGGTGGCAAACCACAAATAGCCCGATTGGTCTTGTAAAATAACCTGCAGGGCACTCATCGACAGACCATCATCAATGGTCAGGCGTTCAAACCGGGCGTTTGAAGCCAATACCTGAATACTCAGGCAAAAAAACAAAATCAATATTGTTATAATCTGGCGCATTGTGAGTCTTTTAGTTGATAAATCAAGCGATTCGAGTCCAAAATAAACTCCCACACAGCAAGCTGTGTTATGACGCAGTCTGGGCACAATATATTGCTGCGCCTTTGTTGTCAATAACTCTGCTGAGCATCTTTATTTAGGTTCATGACAGGGATACATAACTCTGGTCAACCAGAGTCAAAATGAAATCGGCAACATGCCATAAAAAGGTGAATATCCAGCGTAAATAGTCACCAAAAAGATAAATCACCAGAGCAATAAACGCAAATAACAGCAACGACAAAATCCCAGCCCAAGTCTGACGCCTAAACACCGCCTTGCGAGAGGCTTGAGAATCCCAAAAAGTATCAATGTGGTTTTTACCCATCGACATCATCGGCCAAAAGACTAAGGCGTAAAGGGCGAAGATAAAATGGAGTAAGGTTGGGATTAGGGTTGATAAGACCATTAGGTGTAGCCAGAGGGTTTCGCCGAGTTTGGTTGGTTCGGTTAGGTCTTGCATTGTGGTTGAGAGATTTAGGACTTGTTTGCCTGTGATGAGGTGACTTAGGGCGTTTGTGCCGCCGATAACTGTTGCGAGAAGGGTTGTTACTATGATGACGAATGCGAAGGCTAGTATAAGGTCTAGAATAACTGTGCCCAGTGTGGACCATGCGTTATTACGATTGTGTTGGATGTGGTAGAGAAAGCTTCGGGTGATATTGAGGGAGAGCCAGTCTATGGCGGCGTTTATAAAGGGGAAAAGGCCTAGGAATATTGGTATCAGGACCATTGGTAATCTGCTTACCTCACCAAAGTTGATGATTACAATGATTGCCGTAATCGAGTAGGCGATAGCAAAAGCGTTAAACAAACGCCAAGATGTGGCTGTCCATCTTGCAGTTAGTTTATAGAAGATATACATGACAGCGACAGCGCCAGCGACAATGAAAGTGAAAGCGTCAGCGACAGCGACAGCGCCAACGACAAAGAAAGTGATAGCGATAGCGATAGTGAAAACGCCCCAGCCAGCGACAGCGAAAACGAAAACGACAGCGACAACACCAGCGCCAACGACAGTGATAGCTTCAGCGACAGCGCTGGCGCCAGCGCCAGCGCCGAAGCTGAAGCCTTCGACAGCGCCAGCGCCAGCGCCAGCGCCAGCGCCAGCGCCAGCGCCAGCGACGCCGACAGTGGAAGTGAGAGCGCCAGCGCTAAATATTACAATTACATAACCAGTTATAATGCCTGCATAACCAAATACTCTTAACCAAAGTCTTTTTTGTACAACAGCCTTTTTCAAGAGGAAATATGACAACACCATGACAACCGGTCCAACAAAAACAGCTAACTTTTGCCATTCAGTGCCAACTTTAAAAAAAACCGTTCCACCAATAACCAATTGGTCTGAAAACACCCAGCTAATCAACGAAAACACAAATGGATAAATAAACGCCAACACCAAACAAAACTTGTGACTCTCCACCGAAAACAATTGCCGATTAAACAAAGGCAACGGCTGCCCTACCCTAAACCGCAAAGCTGACTTATCGCCAACCACCCGAGCAATCCCCCCAAGCAACTTAGTCAGTGCCGTAC
>JABSOG010000591.1 GCA_013216025.1 Algicola sp.
TCTTTTACACCAGACACTCTGCGCGTTATCGTTGAGCAACTGTATTTGCGACACGATGCGTTGCGTCTAAGATTTGACGGTCAGTCAGCACGACACCAAGCACTTGACGAGCAGATGATTGAACAAAGCATCGAAGTGGTTGAAGACATCGATTTTGATGCCATGCAAGTCAGTTTGTCGTTAACCGATGGGCCGTTGTTCAAGGCTGTGTTTTTACTCGGTCATGACGACGGTCGATTACTGTTGATCATTCATCATTTAGTCGTTGATGGTGTGTCATGGCGTATTTTGATGAGCGATATCGAACAAATTTGCGCTCAACTCTTTCCTAAACTACAGCACAACCAACACAAAACCCCGAAGCTGCCGGCAAAAACGTCTTCTTATCAACAGTGGGGCGCTTTTTTGGCCGACTATAGCACTAGCGATGCTTTATTGGCTGAGCGGCAACATTGGCTTGATACCATCAACGCACCGGTTGCAACGCTGGGTCAGGTTACATCTGATACCGGCGTAGGTCATGCGGGTTTTGCTTTGGATGAGAACACAACCACGCAACTGTTAAAACACGCCGGTAGTGCTTATCGCAGCCAAATTAACGAACTGTTGTTGGCTGGGTTGTTGCTTGGTCTTAATAAATGGTCTAATCGTTGGTCACAAGGCACTACGATACGAATTGATATGGAAGGCCATGGACGTGAATCGTTGTGTCCTACCATCGATTTAAGCCAAACCGTGGGTTGGTTTACCAGTTTGTATCCGCTGACGTTAAGCGCTGATTCTACAGATGTCAAAACAGTGATCTGCGCCGTAAAAACCCGTTACCGAGCTATCCCTAACCAAGGCATAGGTTTTGGTGTACTCAAGTATTTGGCCAAAGATACTGAATTATTGGCCGCACCGGCCAGTGATATTCTGTTTAACTATTTAGGCCAGTTTGACGACAGCTCTAATGAAGAGAATACATTGAACCCCGTTAAAGAATCGATGGGGCAAGCAATTAGCCCTAACCGTGCGTTAACCCACGGCCTTGTTTTTAACGGCATAGTGCGTGAAGGATGTTTAGATTTCGATTTGGGTTTTGACAAAAGCCGTTTTAACGCCGATTCAATGGCTGGGTTGGCTGAGCTGGTCAAAACCGCGCTGGTTGATGTCATTGACCATTGTATTGAGCCGGATGCTGGTTGTTTAACACCCGAAGATTTCCCTTTGACTTGTGCATCACTAAATCAACCTCAACTAGATAAGTGGTTAACCCAATATCCGGTTGAAGATATATATCCTGCGACACCAATGCAGCAAGGGTTGTTATTCCACAGCGCCATGGATGACGGCGCTTATGTGACCCAACTGATGCTGACTTTTGACAACCTCAACCCCGTACATTTTCAACAAGCGTGGCAGCGAGTGCTTGAGCAACACTGTGTATTGCGCACCGTGTTTGCCAGCGACAATGCCGGGTTGATGCAACAGATTGTGTTAAAAACTGCCGAGTTGACTTGGCATCAGCAAGACTTGTCGGCAATGAGTGGTGAAGAACAAGCGCAAACCATCGAGGCATTCCGTCAGCAAGATAAAGCGCAGGGCTTTGATGTAGAGGGTTTGGAGGTAAAGGGAGCACCGCTAATGCGTTTTGGCCTGTGGTCACTCGGTAACGGCGAATGGCAAGTGTTGTGGAGCCATCATCATGCGCTGATTGACGGTTGGTGTTTGCCGTTGATCATTGGTGATGTCGTCAAGGTTTATCAAGCCTTGCATGACAACGCGCCATTGGCGTTGCCTGCACCACGGCCTTATCGAGAGTATGTCGGCTGGTTGGCGGCCCAAGACAAGCAAGCCGCTTTGGACTATTGGCAAACACAGTTAGCTGATATCGAAGGACCAACGCCATTGCCTGAACGGCCGGACAGCAATGGGGAAGCAGGTGTTAAACGAAGCCGCTTGACATTGACCACCGAACAATCGAATGCACTGGTTAATCTGGCCAAAACAACACAAACCACAGTGAATGTCATTTTGCAGGGGGCTTGGAGTTATCTGTTGTCAAAATACAGCGGCGAATCTTCAGTGGTCTTTGGTTCAACCGTGTCGGGCCGACCGCCTGCATTGGCTGGTATTGAGCAGATGGTGGGGTTGTTTATCAACACTTTGCCGACTCGGGTTGATATTCCATCATCAGATATGCGCGCGCCAGATAGCGATTTAACCACATGGTTGCAAGGTTTGTTGCAAGCGCAAATTACCCGCGAAGAATTCGGTTTTTTGGGCTTGAGTGAAATGACTGGTGATGCGGGTGCGTTTGACAGTTTGTTGGTGTTTGAAAACTATCCGATGGCAACCGCGCTTGAAAATACCGCACTAGTGCCACGTAAATTCAGCGGATACGAGGGCACCGATTATGGCCTCAGTTTGACTGTTGCCCTAACCGATGTGCTCGACATTAAACTCGACAGTCAGCGTAACCGCTTTTCTGATGCCATGGCCGAACAAATGCTTAACCATCTCGAACAAGTGCTAATGGGCATGGTTGAGACGCCACTTGGGCGGGTTGACCAACTACCGATGTTAACCAAAGATGAGCAACATTATTTGCTCAATACGATCAATGATACCGCTGTTGATCATTTACAAGCGCTGTCTATTCATGAGGTGTTTGAACGGCAGGTTGAGCAGGCACCACAGCATATTGCGCTAACATTCGCTAACCAACAGCTGAGCTATCAACAACTGAATGAAAAAGCCAACAGGCTAGCAGATGATCTTAGGGCACAAGGTGTTAAACCCGATACTTTGGTTGGCGTGTATGTTGAACGATCGCTGGATATGATTGTGGCGGTTTTGGCTATTTTAAAAGCGGGTGGCGCCTATCTACCGCTTGACCCGAACTATCCTCAAGGCCGATTAGATTACATGGTGCAAGACAGTGGCATCAAATTGCTGCTCAGCCAGCGGGTTTTGGCAGGGCGGATTGATGCCCCTGATTTGACGACGTTTTACCTCGACGAGGATCCAATTAGCACCAATACACGTAACGCGATACCACAAAGCGGCCAATCTGCCGATAATTTGGCCTATGTCATCTATACCTCGGGTTCTACCGGACAGCCCAAAGGCGTGATGGTTGAGCACCGGGGCGCCGTTGATGTGGCACAATATTCGAAAAATAAATTTACCATCGACGAGCATAGCAAGGTACTGGGTTTTGCGTCATTAAGTTTTGACGCGGCCACATGGGAATGGTTAATGGCACTGTTAAACGGTGCCAACTTGGTTATTTGCAGTGAATCGATACGACAATCGGCAGAACAGTTGCAAGACTTTATGGTTAAACAACAGGTCACTCACGCCATTTTACCACCGGCTTTGCTTGAGCATATGGCCGTTGAAAAAGACTATGCGCTGAGTTGTTTGGTGGTTGCAGGAGAGCGCTGTGAACAGTCGCTGGCCGAGCGCTGGTCTGCACAATATCCAATGTTTAATGGTTACGGACCGACAGAAACAACGGTGATCGTCACTGTTGCCAAGTTGTCTGAAAATAAACCTGTCAGCATTGGCCAGGCCATAGACAACACCCAATTGTATGTGCTCGATAAAATGGGCGAATTGCTGCCCATGGGGGCAGTCGGCGAGCTGCATATTGGCGGTGCGGGATTGGCGCGGGGTTATTTGAATCGTCAAACGCTGACCGATGAACGATTTATCGAAAACCCTTTTGGTGATGGCAGGCTCTACAAAACGGGCGATTTGGTGCGTTATCTACCCGGTGGTGAGCTAGATTTTGTTGGTCGTGTTGATGAACAGGTGCAAATTCGCGGTTTTCGCGTAGAACTCGGTGAGGTTGAATACCAGCTCATCCAACAGCCGCAGGTTAAATCCGCCGTGGTTGTGGTCGATGACCAGCGCCTGGTTGCGTTCTTTATAGGTGATGTCATTGACGATATGAGTGGTGAGCTTGACCAAGCTTTACTTTGTCAACAGCTCCGAAATAACCTGCCTGAGTACATGATACCGTCTGTTTTTATCGCCATGGATGAGTGGCCATTGACTGCCAACGGTAAAATTGACAAAAAGGCCTTACCAAAACCCGACAGCACCACCTTGGCAGGCGAATATGTTGCGCCAAGTACAGATACCGAAAAGGCCCTGACACAAATTTGGGCGCCATTGCTGAACGTCGACGCCGACAAGATCAGCGCCACCGCAGACTTTTTCGAGATGGGCGGCCATTCAATTTTGGTGATGCGTTTGCTGAGCAATATCAAACAGCAATTTCTCATCGCCATTGTATTAGCCCAGGTGTTTGAAAGGAGTCGTTTGAATGCGCTGGCGGCCTTTATTGATGAATTGAGTCAGGCTGATCAACCCACGCAAGCCGTGCAAATTAAATCGTTAAGGGAAACCGAGGACATGGATGACGAGGATGATATGGAGGAGTTCGACCTATGAGCCTAATCGCGTTTTTACAGCAACTCAAAGAAAAGCAGATTTTTATTTCACAAAAAGACGGCCGTTTGGCGGTTAAAGGCAATAAAAAAGCCATCACCGGCGAGATTAAAAGCCGACTGTCGGCCAGTAAATTGGCGATTGTACAACTGTATGCTGATTTGGGTTTGCAATCTAATGAACAGCTGGCACCGGTGACCGAATCACAAGAAAGACTGTGGTTTATCACCGAGATGGGCGGCAACGATGCGGTATTTAATATCCCTTTGGCAGGACGCCTCAATGGCAAGCTCGATATCAAGGCGATGGAGGCGACCTTCAATACCATTTTGCAGCGTCATGATAGTTTGCGCACTCGATTTATTGTTGATGGCAACAAACCCCATCAGGTGGTGCAATCGCACCGGGATGTAAAGTTGTTGGTGACTGATTTGTCTCATATTGAAGGCGAAGCGCTTTTACAAGAACAAGTACGTGAATTGGTCCATCAAGAGGCAATAAAACCCTTTGATTTAACTCAGGATCTGTTGCTAAGAGCCCAACTGTTACGCTTGAATGAAACTGAATTTGTGTTGCTGTATACCTTGCATCATATTGCGGCAGACGGTTGGTCTGTTGGTGTGCTGACCAATGAGATAAACGCGCTGTATAACGCCTATGCGCAACAACTGCCTAATCCCTTACTTGAACTTGAGATCCAATTTTCTGATTATGCGCATTGGGAGCGTCAACGCGCCGGGCAGGGGTCGTTTGATGCTCAGGTCTATTACTGGCAACACCAGTTAGCAGGCTTGCCACAGGTGCACAGTTTGCCGCTGGATAAACCCAGAACATCGGTGCAGACTTATCAGGGGAGCACGGTGGTTAACCACATCGACAGGTCAATCGTCGAGGATTTTAGTCAGCTGTGTCAAACCCGTGGCACGACCTTATTTATGGGGTTACATGCGTCATTTTCATTATTGCTCAGTGTTTACAGCGGTGAAAAAGACATCGTCGTTGGTACCTCTATTGCCAATCGTGAACACCCGGGTGTAGGGTCGTTAATCGGCTTTTTTCT
>JABSOG010000592.1 GCA_013216025.1 Algicola sp.
TAGGTGTTCCCACACCCATCAAATAACGCGGTTTCCCCTCTGGCATATGAGGCATCAAGTGGTCCAACACATGCCGCATCTCGTCTTTGGGCTCTCCGCCAGATAGACCGCCAATGGCATAACCATCAAAACCAATATCAGTTAATCCATTCAAAGAAACATCTCGTAAATCTGGATACATGCCGCCTTGAATAATACCAAAGAGTGCATTAGGGCTAACGCCATGGGCATCTTTTGAACGTTGCGCCCAACGCAGTGATAATTCCATAGAGTCTTTTGATTCTTGATGTGTTGCTGGATACGGCGTACATTCGTCAAATATCATCACAATGTCTGAACCCAAATCACGTTGAACCTGCATCGATTTCTCGGGTGTCAGCATGATTTTATCGCCATTAATAGGCGAACTGAACTCAACGCCTTTTTCTGATATCTTACGCATGGCACCCAGTGAAAAAACCTGAAAACCACCGGAATCTGTCAATATCGGCTTGTCCCAATGCATAAAGTCGTGCAAGTCGCCGTGTTGTTTAATGATTTCAGTGCCCGGTCGCAACATCAAATGAAAGGTGTTGCCAAGACAGATGTGTGCCCCGGTTTCTTTTAATTCCTCAGGGGTCATGCCCTTAACGGTGCCATAAGTGCCCACGGGCATAAATGCCGGGGTTTCAACTTCGCCACGCTCGAAAGTCAAGCGGCCACGACGGGCTTTGCCGTCGGTCTTAATTAATTGGTACTTCATAACTGCCTTTACAATTGAGTATTTTTGGACAAAAACATCGCATCACCATAACTGAAAAACCGGTATTTTTCTTCAATGGCTGTTTGATATGCTTTTTTGATATGATCTAACCCACAAAATGCTGATACCAGCATTAACAGGGTTGATTCAGGTAGGTGGAAATTGGTGATCATCGCATCGACGATCAAAAATTCTTTGCCTGGGTATATAAAGATGTCGGTATCACCGTAAAATGTTTCGATGAGTTTACCCCGTGCACTGGCTTTTTGCGCTGCGCTTTCAATCGAGCGAACAGAAGTCGTGCCAACCGCAATGACCCGTCCGCCTCTTTCTTTGGCTCGTTCTATTGCCTCAACAACCTTCGGTGACACTTCAATATACTCAGAGTGCATTACATGTTCATCTATAGTATCGACCCTGACCGGCTGAAAGGTCCCTGCCCCAACGTGTAAAGTCACAAAGCAAGTTTCAACGCCTTTGTGCTTTAAGGCATCCATCAGTTGCTCATCAAAGTGCAATCCGGCAGTGGGTGCCGCAACGGCACCGGGTACTGTACCGTAGACCGTTTGATAACGATCCCGGTCGGCGTCATTGTCCGGACGGTCTATATAAGGTGGCAACGGCATATGACCGATTTCATCCAAAATATCGAGCACCCGCTTATCACTGCTGAACTTTAATTCAAACAAAGTCTCATGGCGTTGTACCATTTCGCACTCAACGACACCTTCGAGTATCATTTTGGTGCCGGGTTTGGGCGATTTACTGGCCCTGATATGCGCCAGTACACTGTGTTCATCCAGTACCCTTTCGACTAATACCTCAACCTTTCCGCCTGAGGTTTTTTGACCAAACATCCTAGCCGGGATAACTTTGGTATTATTAAAGATCAAAAGATCATTGTCTGTGATAAAATCAAGCACATCATTAAAATGAAAATGACTGATCTGACCGCTGTCACCATCAAGTTTTAACAGGCGGCTATCAGTACGGTTTTTCATGGGAAAACGGGCAATCAGTTCATCAGGTAAGTCAAAAACGAAATCAGCAACGAGCATGGATGAAATTTATTCACAAAAGCTAAATTGACGGCTAGTCTAAGTTATATGCATGATTAATATCAAGCTTCTGATCACCAAATACTTGAGTCTTTTAACATTTATGATTAAGCTATCTGAAAATGGTCTGGGGTAAACTCGATGGACCATAAAACCACTATGATCCGGGAATCCGTTGTTAATGAATGAAGCACTCACTTTGCTGCTTGTTTCTACGTCCGCACAAAGGCGCGAAAAAGTAGAGAAAACAATCAATAGAGCGCAAGTTTTTACTGTTATTTCAACGACTAACAGCACTGAAGCAATAAAGGTATTAAAAACACAATGTGTCCACTTTATTGTTTCTGAAATTGAAATAGGCACAGTAGACGGCTGGCGTTTGTCGCGCATGATCCGATCCAATATCTACATAACCAAACCTGATGTCCCCTTTGTCTTAATCACTTCCACCTATTGTGAACGCATTGCCGAAACAACAGCACGGGTTTTTGGTATTGATGCTGTGGTCCCTTATGAACGGTTACAATTATTAAGCGCCGCCTTGTCCAATGCTTTCTCTTCTGATATTAAGCGCAGTGAAAAACTCCCGATACTGGTCATAGAAGACACTGAAGATACTGCCGATCTGGTCAAGCGTATTGTACGTCGCAATTTCGACTGCGATATTGCCTACAACGGCAAAGATGGCATCGCTTTATTCCGCGAAAAAAAATACTCAATTATCCTACTTGATGTGATGTTGCCTGGCATGAATGGTTATGAAGTGCTTGAGGTAATACTCAATGAACGACCACAACAAACCGTTGTGGTGATGACCGCACACGGCAACATGGATATGGCTGAAGAATTGATGATGATTGGTGCTTCTGATTATATTCAAAAACCCTTTCACGCCGAACAATTACGTAAGGTCTGTGAAATTGCTTCCCAACGTCAAGACTTTATGATTAGTAACGCCCAATTTGCTGAAAAGGTCAAAGCACTGGAATCAAGCGAAGAAAGTTATCGTTCTTTATCTCAAGCCCACAGCAAGTTACTCAATCACCTCAGTACCGTCATTCTAGAACTCGACAAACAAGGCGATATACATTTTCTAAATCAGGCCTGGCAATCTCTGACGGGTTATTCGGTTGCTGACTCTTTGACGCAACCTTTTACCCGCTTTATCTGCCCGTCCCATGAAGAACGCGAAGGCGTTTTTGTTGATACACTAGACGACATGTACAAAGGCCGTATTGAAAGTTGTTCACTCGAATTTAAGTTATTGCACAAAAATGCTAAAGACATATGGGTCGAAGGTCGTTTTGACATTACCCGTGCACATAATGAGATAGTCGGTATTACTGCAACAATCGACAACATTACCGGACGCAAAGAAGCAGAATTAAGACTGCAACATTTAGCGTTGCATGACACGCTTACCGGTCTGCATAACCGCTACTTTTTTGATGGTGAACTCAGCCGTATTGCTGCACTGTCCAATCGCAACAACTCAGTACACTGTCTGTTGTATATTGATTTGGATCACTTCAAGGTGATCAATGATACCCAGGGCCATCAACAAGGCGATATGGTACTAAAAGAAGTCGCCAATACACTCAGTCGTCGCTTGCGAGAATCGGACCTATTGTGTCGTATCGGTGGTGACGAATTTGCAGTATTACTGTTTGATACGGATATTGAAACTGCCTCAAATCTGGCCCAAGAAGTGTGCGCCAAAATCGTTCAAGGTCATTATCAATTTGACGATCGCATCTACAAAATAAGTTGCAGTATTGGCATTGCCCAAATCGACGGCAGCGCCAAAGATGCTCACGAGTATCTCAAACAAGCAGACATTGCCTTGTACGTGGCGAAAAAACGAGGCCGCAATCTGGTGCATTGTTATTCTGACGAAGACAAAGAAAGCGAAGACTTCAAAAATTCGATCGAATGGGCCCACAAACTCCAAGAAGCCATCATCAATGACAATATCGTGATGCACTTCCAGCCCATTATCGATATCAAAACCGAAGAAGTGGCTTACTTCGAAGCGTTGGTGCGGCTCTACCTCGACGGCAACATGATTTACCCTGGCCAATTCATTCCAGCACTCGAACGGGCAGAAGACATTCACCTGCTCGATCATCAAGTAGTGTCCAAAACCATTTGGATGCTCAGTGAATATCCTTGTCTTAAAAAAGTCGCAATCAATTTGTCAGCTCAGGCTTTCAGTGACGAACGATTATTACCCATTATTGAGTCTATGTTGGAGAAATATCAAGTTTCACCACAAAGAGTGATCTTTGAATTGACTGAATCGGCAAGTTTGACCAATCTGGCAGCGACCCAGCGGATGATCCGTCGTTTAACAGAAATGGGTTGTGAATTTTCAATCGACGACTTTGGCACCGGATTCAGTACTTTTGCCTATTTAAAAGAACTGCCGGCCAACAGCGTCAAAATAGATGGTTCATTTGTTAAAGACATGCTTAACGATCCGATTGATTTGGCACTGGTTAAAGCGATCAAGGAAGTTGCCCATTCATTGGACAAAAAATCAGTCGCCGAATTTGTTGAAAGCAAAGCAATTTTGGATAAGCTAAAAGAAATTGGTGTCGATTACGCACAGGGGTATCATATCAGTAAACCCTTACCGATTGAGGAGATTATTACCAACTACGGTACTTTGGCGTAACAACAAATACGCGTATTTAGTCCCCTAAATCCAATGGTGTAACATAACTCCGTGAAATTCTAGTTATAATTTCAATATTGGTTTAAATGTCAAGATATTTATTTTGGTATTTTTATCTGTGAATAAGGTTTCACAGGTTTCCCCAAGTACGGCAAGATTTTAGAAATAATTTCGCTTTAGTGTTCCTGTAGAAGAATTTATTTATTATGTGTTATAAATCAGTGAGTTATAAGTATGAAGTGGGTCACTCTGCGACAATGTCAAATGACGTCCGATTATTTCGCAAAACCATTTAACCGTAATATCCCACTATTTTTAAATTAAAAGTTTAAACATGAAACATTATTTTTACATTTTTTAAAGGCTTGTGACTGGCTTTCTTACTGGTTAATATTTATACTTTCAGGGCTTAATCTAGCCGAACCTATGTGTGTATTTGTTAGTAACATGCATTTTCTGGTTCAATTTTAAAAGTATCATTCAAGGAAGCTATAATAAAAAAGGCTACGGAAAGTCATATAAAATAAATCAATCTGTGGGGTAGTAGAAAATGGGTATGACTGAAACACCTTCATGCGAAGGAGAGCTTCAAACAGCGGAAGAATACACGTCGGCCGATTTAATCGTCGAATATTTGGAACACTTAGGCGTAGAATATATCTTCGGAATACCCGGAGGCGCAATAGAACCGTTGTACAATGCATTGGCCAAAAGCGGACGTAAAGGGGGGCCAAAAGCGGTCATTTCCCGCCACGAAGCGGGTGCCGCATTTATGGCAGATGGTTATGCTATAGAAACAGGAAAACTGGGGGTGGTGTGTGCCACAACAGGCCCAGGCACCACCAATTTAATCACAGGCGTTGCCAGTGCGTTGGCCGATAACGTACCATTGCTGGTGATCACCGCACAAACCGCCTTGCCAAAATTTGGTAAGGATGCGTTTCAAGATTCTTCCTGTGCTGCGATAGACACGGTTGCCATGTTTCGCCACTGTACGCGATTCAGCACCCTTGTCAGCCACGCAG
>JABSOG010000593.1 GCA_013216025.1 Algicola sp.
GCCATAGGCTTGTGCCATTCTGGCCACCATCGCTTTTACCTGTATTTTTCTCGTTTCTAACGGCTGGTCTTTAAACATCGGCGTTTGTCCTTTCGTTCGTCGAATTTCTTTAAGTGTTCATAAATTCATTTAGAACACCACTTAAGCCTAATTTATCACAAATATAAAAATAAAAACCCTACTTGATGTTTAATTGTTGATCGAACATCAATTGATGTTTATTATGTTCCCGGCTGAGCATTTTGAACATGATCTCGGTTGTTATTTTATTTTGTTAGATTTTTGCCGCCTTGGTTTCCTGAGATCTTGGCGGTTTTTTTAGCGATTCATAATCAGCCAATATTTGGCCTTACAAACTTATTCAACATTTAAGAAACGGTGAACACCATGAGCATGAAAGACAACGCAAAAGCAAAGCACAAAAAAATGGGGGCAGAGTTAAAAAATATCCGCCAAGAAAAAGGACTCACCATGCGGGCAATGGCCGAACTGCTGGGTACGCCGCATTCATTTATCGGCAAAATTGAACAGCAAGATAGAAGGCTCGATATCGCAGAGCTTGAAATTTATTGCAATGCCTTGGGGGTAGACCCGGTAGAAACTTATGCAAAACTTATTGCGTTATAGCCTGTGATTTGACCTGATAACAGTGAAGCATTTATCAGATATGGGCGAGTGCTTTCAATCAAACTATGTTTGGCCGCCGGTCAAAAAAGAAGCACCAGACATGGCGGGTTAAAACAACAATGACAATTAAGCGTATAGATATTGCAGTATCTGAAATGGCACTGCTCAGGCATATTGGCAATAACATAAACGCCTTAACGGCAAAACGCGCGGCGAGGGCACTTGCGATGCCAAAGCAAGACCTAACCGCGCTTAATGCCGAAATAGACCAACATTATCAGCAGTTGTTCGTTATGTTGCCTGCCGGTGCTGAGCATGACCAGCCACTATTAGACCAGATACTTGCGCCCGATAATTTGTTTTGGGCAAATGTAAATCGCGAATCTATCAGTGGCAACGATGTCGCCGTGTGGTGTGATGAATTGGTCAACGGTGAGGATGAAGTCAAAGCCATTGCCAATCAACGACTGTTGTTTTTCTTTGGTGGCCCTACCGTTTTGAATATCTATTTAGACCAACATTTCAAAGCTTTGCTGGTGGCCGGTGAATAGTCACGAAAGCAAAGTTTGCTGTGTGAGGTGGTGGCAAAGAGTATTCGTATTAGTACCGCTATTATTCGTTACCAAGGACGTAATCATCGGCTGGCGTTGAAGCGATGAGCTGCATGGTTATGTCCACTACCGAATAGGCAGCTCAGAAATTGATGTTCATGCCGCCATGTGATCCAAGTGCCTAGTCAATTTCCCCTATGGTGTTCTGTGGCCCAAGCAGTTTAGAATCGTCAACCATTAAAAATACGATTTTCTCTTAAATAATCAACATCATTTTTTTTGGTCCAAAAAGCCAAAAAACAAATGACATCATAGTAGGTTACCTATATAGTCTACTTCTAAAAACAATAACAAAGAGCTGTTTATGGACGATTTAGCACCGAGTGATTTAAAAACCATTCTCCATTCCAAACGCGCGAACATGTATTACCTACAACACTGCCGGGTGTTGGTTAATGGTGGTCGCGTCGAATATGTTACCGACCAAGCCAAACAATCTCTCTATTGGAATATCCCCATCGCCAATACCACCAGTATTCTATTGGGCACCGGCACGTCAATCACCCAAGCGGCCATGCGCGAACTCGCTAAGGCGGGAGTTTTGGTCGGTTTTTGCGGCGGTGGCGGTACGCCTTTGTTCAGTGCCAACGAAGTTGAAATTGATGTCAGCTGGTTTTCGCCCCAAAGCGAATACCGACCAGTGGAATACCTGCAACAATGGTTGAAGTTTTGGCAAGACGAAGATAAGCGGCTGGTGGCGGCCAAAATGATCCAAAGCACCAGAATCGCACTGATAAAACTGCGTTGGATTGACAAAAATAAATACCCCGATGACACCTTTGTCGTCAATAAACCCGACTTAACGGCGGCACTCAATGCATTCAATCAAGACGTAGAAGCGGCAGAAAATACCCAACAGCTCATGCTGGCCGAAGCGCGTATGACCAAGCAACTCTATAAAATTGCTTGCAAAGCATCTGGTTACCAAGCCTTTACCCGTGCCAAAAAGGGCAGCGGCACCGACCCCGCCAATCGCTTTTTAGACCATGGCAATTACATGGCCTATGGTTTGGGCGCAACCGCGACCTGGGTTTTGGGTTTACCCCATGGCTTGTCGGTATTACATGGAAAAACACGGCGGGGCGGTTTGGTTTTTGATGCTGCCGACATGATAAAAGACGCATTGGTTTTGCCGCAGGCTTTTGTCAGTGCAATGAAAGGCGACGAAGACCAAGAATTCCGCCAAGCCTGTATTACCAACTTTAACCAATCTGAAGCGCTCGACTTTATTATCGATAACCTCAAAGCCATGGCTGAGCAATTGGGTGGTGAATAATGAACATAATGCTCGTCGCTCAGTGCAGCAAAAAAGCCCTGCCAGAAACCCGGCGTATCATCGACAATTTTGCCGAAAGGCGAGGTGACAGAACGTGGCAAACCCCAATCACCAAAATTGGTTTGACTACCTTACGCAAACTGCTAAAAAAGACAGCACGCCGCAATACCGCCGTTGCCTGCCATTGGATACGCAGTAAAAACCATACCGAGTTGCTATGGGTTGTCGGCAATGCCAGTAAGTTCAACGAAAATGGCGCAGTGCCAACTAACATAACACGCCGTGACATTCTAAAAGCGGGTAGTGAAAATACATGGCATACCGCCGAAGACATCGCCCTGTTGGCTGGCATAGCGGCGTTATTTCATGACTTTGGCAAAGCCAATATTCTGTTTCAAGAGAAGTTAAAACCAAAGAGTAAAGCCAAATTGTCAGAACCCTATCGGCACGAGTGGGTGTCGTTGCGCATGTTCGAAGCCTTCGTAAATGGCGAGACAGACCAACAATGGCTGGCCAGACTCAGCCAAGTCAGCAAAGAAGACAACGACCATATTCTTAAAAACCTGTTAACCGACCACCCCGATAAAAAACTTGTTACACCTTTCAATCCTGCAAGCAGCAAAAAACTGCCGCCAACGGCCAGAGCAGTCGCATGGTTGATACTTACTCACCACAAACTTCCGCAACATCATCATCGCGACCAGACCAATCCTCAATTAAAATACGCTAAATTATTTCTCGACAGACAATTAAGTGCCGAATGGAATTCTCCTCAAATATTTGATGCCAACGAATATGACGAAACCGAAACCGTCAAAAAGTGGTCGGCAGCCGAACTTGCTGATGTGTGGGATTTTGCAAATAAAACACCTGTATTAAGCACAAAATGGTGCAGCAAAGCACAAAGCTTGGCAAAAAGAGCCTTGAACAGACCCGGGTTTATCAACAAAGCTTGGCTTGAAGATACTTTCACCCTGCATATATCACGAATGGTTTTAATGCTGGCTGATCATCATTATTCATCGTTGCCAGCTGATGAAAGGTTTCAAGACAAAAGTTACAAAGCACTGGCTAACACCGACCGAGATACAGGCAAACCCAAACAACATTTAGATGAACATTTGATTGGGGTTTACCGCAACAGCTTGTGGTTGGTAAGGATGTTACCGTCATTGAAAAGTGGTTTGTCGGCCATTTCCCGTCACAAAGGTTTGAAGAAGCGTACCAGCCACCCGGCATTTCGCTGGCAAGACAAAGCCTACGATGTGGCGCGGTCAATCAGTGAAGCCAGCGAGCAAAATGGTTTTTTTGGGATCAACATGGCATCCACAGGTAAGGGAAAAACCTTTGCCAATGCCCGAATTATGTATGGCCTTTCTAACCCCAAATTAGGCTGTCGGTTTAGCATTGCTTTGGGACTGCGCACATTAACCTTGCAAACGGGTGATGCTTTGCAAGACCGTTTAAGGCTAGAAGAAGACGATTTGGCCGTATTGATTGGCTCGCAAGCGGTAAAACAGCTTTATGATTTGGCGCAAAAAGAGTCTACAAAAGCTAAGACTGTATGTGGTTCGGAGTCGCAAAATCAGCTATTAGACGAAGACCAATATGTTAAATACGAAGGTTCAACCGATGGTCCGTTAAAAAGCTGGTTAGAAAAAACACCCAAACTGAATAAATTAGTCAATGCACCGGTTTTAGTCAGCACGATTGATCACATTATGCCCGCAACAGAAAGCGACCGGGGTGGCAAACAAATAGCACCAATGTTAAGGCTACTAACCGCTGATTTGGTTTTGGATGAAATCGACGACTTTGACTTGGCAGATTTACCGGCGATTTGCCGTTTAGTTAATTGGGCAGGTTTGCTGGGTGCCCGAGTATTGTTGTCGTCTGCCACATTGCCACCTTCGTTGGTCGAAACCTTATTCGAAGCTTATGCTAGTGGCCGGGCTGCATATAACAAAGCCCGGGGCGAGTATGGTCAAACATTTCAAATTTGCTGTGCTTGGTTTGACGAGTTTAATGTTAACGCGCAAACCGTTAGCGATAAAACTACGTTGGCAACACATCATCAAACGTTTGTCGACAAACGTATAAAGCAACTGCTAAAAGCCGAACCGATACGACAAGCAGCACTGGTGCCGGTTGAATTGGCCGATGCAGACGAACCTGTGAGTCAAAAAAACCTTCGAGCGGCCAGCGCGCTGGCAAACCGGGTTTACCAATCTATCGATACATTGCACCAGCAACATGCAATAACACATTCAACGACCGGCAAAAGGTTAAGTATTGGATTGGTCAGAATGGCCAATATAAACCCCATGGTAGCAGTCGCCAAATACCTGTTTGCCAAAGCAACAAGGCCAGATTGTCAAATTCACTATTGTGTTTATCACAGCCGCCACCCGCTGGTGGTGCGTTCGGCCATCGAGCGTCAACTTGATAAGGCATTACGCCGTGACGACGAAAGTGCGATTTGGCAAATTGAGTCTGTCAAAAAGGCCCTTAAAAACAGTAAAGCCAACAACCATATTTTTGTCGTGCTCGGCAGTCCCGTGTGTGAGGTTGGCCGTGATCACGATTATGATTGGGCAATTATCGAACCTTCTTCAATGCGCTCAATTATTCAGTTGGCCGGGCGCATTCAAAGACACCGCAATAAAAAGCCGCAACAGCCTAACATCCATATTCTTGCCAAAAACTACAAAGCATTGGCTGGGAAGGGTGGTGTGTTTAGTTGCCCGGGGTTCGAAACCGGCGAAAAAACGATGAGCAGCAATTGTTTAGATGACCTGTTGATACCAGCGCAATATCAAGTGATTAATGCTGTAGAACGAATAAAGATACCCTTGGCTGGCACTGCACCCGAGTCGAACTTGGTAACCTTCGAGCATCAACAACTCGATAACAAGTTATGCAGTGGCAAAGCCCCCGCAACCGTTTGGTGGACTAAACCGCTG
>JABSOG010000594.1 GCA_013216025.1 Algicola sp.
GTACGACGCTTGGGATATTGCTGATTACCCCAGCACAGTGCCTTTTGAGCCTCCAGTGTTGGAGAAAGAAATACAAAAAGAGCCAGCGGTAAGATCAGCACCAGAATTATACCCACCACCACAGGGAGAACCAAAGCCAGACCAGCCCGTTGTTTTGAATGGAAATAAGCAAGCCAAGTCACCAAACACGAGTAACATAGCGGTCAAAAAACTGATGGTGATTAGCGGGTTTTGTTTGGTCTTTTTATTCAGTATTATTGCGAACGTTTTATATTATGGGCCATCGGAAAGTGAGGGCAGCTTCGCCCATGATGTTAAAAACTTATCAGAACAATTTGACTTGATAGCCGCAGACTCAACGATTGATAATAAAGCGTTTAAATTATTCATTGAGCAGTATGAATTAAGCCCCGTAATGGTACAGGGTCAATGGAAAAGCAATGTTTATTTGGAACGAATGAAACACCAAAACTCTACTGAGTTGGGTCATCAAATCAAGAATAACAAAATAAAACAAATGCTGGACAAACTCGAAGATTTTGAATTTGATCAAGTAGACCGAGATAAACTAAGTGTAGACAGTCAACTAAAGTTAAAAATTCATCAGGTTGAGATGGACGAGACTTTGAGCAGCATTTCCCGCAAGTACGATATTGCGCTTGGCAAACTTCTGGCGCAAAACCCTGGTAACGGCGATAAGATATTCCCGGGCCAAAAATTAGTTATTCCAAATGATAAAAACTCTGCGAGTCAAATCGTGGATGTCATCGAGTTAAAACGAACCTTTAATGTGGTAAACCGTGATAAAGAGCTGGGGCTTGACAATTTAAAGGCATTTTATTTGGTGTGGGTAAGGTTAAATGCGTCGACGAAACTTGGCATTTTTAACTATACGGGATTTTTGACATTGAATTCTAGATTGCAAGGAGAGCTCACCGCAATAAATCAGGGTGTTAAAGTCAGAAGTAATATCGAAAGGGCGTGGGTAAAACTTATCGCGAATAAATTTGCCAAAGTGAAAAGAAAAATGAGGCATTTATCATTGTGAACATCGCTAGAGGCTACTGTTAATGGAATTACATGCATTGCCGGTAACATCTTGGTCCAATCAGGATGAAGCATGGACAGACGTATCAATAGGAATAGAACAAGCCATCAAAAAGTTTAGGGCTAATAAATAGTGTCACAAGCAGACCATCGAAGCCTTATAAAGGTGCATGGAAACCAAATCATGGGTGCCAGGGATAGCCAACAGGACTGCTTTGAGATCTCAAATACAATCAAATTGACTGATGGCACCGTTGGCTGTTTACTTATTGTTGCCGATGGCATGGGTGGGCATCTTGGTGGTTTTGAAGCCAGCAAAATAGTCGTCGATGAATTTACTCAGGCTTTTGCCCATGTACGTTCAGGCATTGCGGAAACATTCGAACAAGCCCTCAACCAAAGCAATTATAAAATCGGTAAGTTCGTTACTGGCAACCCCAAATATGACGGTATGGGTTCAACCGTTGTTGCTGTGTTGATAGTCGAACAGACGCTGTATTGGTTGAGCGTTGGTGACTCGCCATTATGGCTTATTCGCAACGGCCAAATGCAGCGACTGAATGAAGATCATTCTTTATTGCCCGTACTGCTTAAAATGGCAGATATGGGGGAGATCACCACAGAAGAGGCCCATCAAGATCCAAAAAAGCATATGTTGCGTTCTGTCATCCAAGGAAAGCCAATAAAATTAATCGACAGCCAATTTTCACCTTTTGCGCTGCATCCGTCAGACAAGCTGATATTGGCCAGCGATGGACTACACACATTGGCAGATGATACCATCTGTACCTTAGTTAATACTTCAAGCAACAAAGCCGTAGATACACTGTTGAAAAAAATCGATACAATTAGTGACGACAACCAAGACAATACCTCTGTGATCATTGCGATGATGGACACTGAGGCTCCTTTTAAAGTAAAACCGTTACAAATTACAATTATGTTGATAACGATAATGTTAATCGTTGTCTTAATCGGGGTGAATTGATTTTGGACCTACATGCACTTCAACCCGGTTATATGCTTGGTGAATACCGCATTGAAAAACTCATTGGAGAAGGCGGATTTGGACTGACCTATTTGGCTCATGACACCCATTTGGACAAAAAGGTCGCCATAAAAGAGTACATGCCGGGCGATTTTGCTTGGCGAGAAAATAACACCACCATATTACCCAAAAGCACCGGCTCACAACAAGTTTATGACTGGGGGTTGGCAGGGTTTATGAATGAGGCCAAAATGCTGGCCAAGTTCGACGACTCGACGATTGTTCGTATTCACCGTTGTTTCAAAGACAATGGCACCGCCTATTTGGTGATGGAATATTGTGAAGGTGGTTGTTTGAGTGCCCGCTATACCGCGGTTGAAGCGCAAAAAGCGGAGCAGACCGTGGTACTCATGCGCGAAGACAAAGTTCGCCACATCATTGGCTCGCTTATCAAAGGATTACAGCAAGTGCATGATGGTGGCGTGTTACACCGCGACATTAAGCCTAATAACATTATGTTTCGCAAAGATAATACGCCGGTACTGATTGACTTTGGTGCTGCCCGTTTGGCATTGGGTGCAAAAAGTCGCTCTGTCACCACCATTGTCACACCCGGTTTTGCCCCGTTAGAGCAATACAGTAACAATAAAAACAACCTTGGTCCCTGGACTGATATCTACTCAATGGCGGCGGTGGCTTATATATGCCTGACCGGCAAAAGACCTTGTGATGCTACCGACCGAATCATTGACGACCCACAGGAAGTTTTGGGTAGTCGTCCTGACGCTTCAGCCTTTCTAAAAAGTATCGATTGGGCTTTGGCCGTCGACAGAAAAAAAAGACCGCAAAACTTGGCCCAATGGTACGCTGCATGGGCGCAGCCTGATGATAATTTTGTGATACCAGTGCCGGCCCCTTCAATTGCTCATAGAGAATATGTCGACCCAGCGACTGTTTTGCCACAGCCGCAGTCAAAGAAAAGACGTTTCACAATATCTGTGGTGACAATCGTTGTTCTGGCACTTGGGCTGGTTGCAATTAACATTGATTTTACCAAGCAGGTAGTCGACGAGCCCAAAGGGCAATCACAACCTCAAAAGGTCAACGATAGCAATCAGAAGAAAACCAAAAAGACCAAAGCAAGAACACCCAATTCAGCAGCAACAGACAGTATTATTATTCACCGTGTTGTTGCCAATGAGACAGTGTCTGGTATTGCGGATAAATATGGTTTGTCAGAAAAAAACCTTAAAAGCGCTAATCCCGGACTGAACAATCAATTGTCCATTGGGCAGAAAATCAAAATAGTGGGTTTAGTTAGCCATGAGGTTGCAGACGGAGATACTGTGTTTAATCTGTCCCATAAATATGGGATTACACAGGCCAAACTAATTACAGTAAACCCTGGGATCGAAAACAAGATGCTAAAAGGTCGAAAACTGATCATTCCCAACATTCGAACGTCAAATTAACGTTATTTTTTTATTGGGCGCTCAACGCTTTGAAATTGGCACTGCCTGTCTTGCTCACTCACCACCTTTTAATCACATATTTCTTATCCATTTTGATTGTAGTGGTTAATTAAGGAAAATACATTTTATCTATTTTACACTCGATTTCGTCACTTTTTTAGGATGGTTTATTGTTATATTTTAAAAGGGTAATATCTATATGCTTATGAAATATATCATGAATTGTAAAGGTTGATTTATCAGCATTCAAAAAAATGTACTGAAATGGGTTTTATTGTTGCAATTACAAAAGAGATACATTAGTATGCTCTATCGTTTTAGATACAAATAACGACCCAACTTATCGTCATAAATAACGTATAAGGTGTGGTTGAAATCTGAAAATAATAATAAAAAAGTGCTGTCGCGTACCTCGGTATAGCAATGGCCGATTTTGATAAAGTATTAGGAAAAGCGAGACCGCTCGCCATGTTGTCAGCCCTGACGGTGAATGATTAACATAACGGGTTTGTCGGAATCAATAGGGATATTAGTCAATAAGCCGAAACCAACATAACTGCCGCATGGCCGTTGTTGTTAGGTTATTGGTGTCAACTATCTGTGCTCTGTAGTGCTAACTGCAAGGTTCTCCGTATTAATTCGGATCACAGTCTACTTAAGTATTACAACTTGATTTATGCATTTTTGTTATGGCTGGTTATAGCTGCCTTGGCGCGTCTTCTGACGGGTTAGTTACTATATTCGTTGTGTTCGGCTGCCCCTTTTTGGCAGGTACCACAAATCACCCGTCATCACCCTGTCATAACCCTAATATAACTTCGTCACTTGAGTGCGGCGGTTATCGTAAACAAGGTCACAGCAATACAAATTAACCAACGGCTTTAATTGCTCGTTGCCTATTGTGCTGCCTGCTAATCGTCGATTGGTCGTTTTAGAAGAGAAAAACATGAATAACAACAATACTTTGATTAACCCCCAGCGGGTTTCTTCTGTTTGTCTCGATGAGGCTTATAGCCTCAATCTCGACAGCCAAAAGGTGCCGTTTGAGCACATGGTCGCCATTATTCAGTGGCACCTTGCGCGCCACCCTGCGCGTGAAGTGTTGAGTTTTCTCACCGAAGGTGAAACCCCAAGCGGCAGCTTGAGTTTTGCTTCTTTGGATGATAAAGCCCGCGAGATTGCGGTGCAATTGGCCGCCGACGGTCAGCAGGGCGACAGGGCATTGTTGGTTTTTCATAACGGTATTGATTTTATTACCGCATTTTTTGGCTGTTTGTATGCGGGGGTGTGTGCGGTGCCGGTCTATCCGCCGCAAAATCGCCACGCTTATCTTGAACGACTTGAGATGATAGCCACCGACTGTGGTGCCCGCTATATGCTTGGCAACAGCGATTATTTTGCCAAAGTCGACGAGCACTTACAGGGTTTTGATACCCTGGGCGCAACCGCCAAAATTGCTGTCGACAATTTGTCAGTCAATCCTGACGACTACATGCAGCCCGCGCTTGAGCGCGGCAGTCTGGCATTTTTGCAATACACTTCAGGTTCAACCTCTGCGCCAAAAGGGGTAATGGTTTCGCACGGCAACCTCATCAACAACATTGTGTCGATGCAAAATTGCTTTGATCACGACGAGCGAACCGTGATTGTTTCATGGTTGCCGATGTTCCACGACATGGGGTTGATTGGTGCTGTGTTACAACCGATTTGCATCGGGGCCAAAGTGATCGCCATGGCACCGGCGGCGTTTTTGCAAAAGCCGATGCGTTGGCTCGATGCGGTAGCAAAATATCGCGGTACCACCACCTATGCACCTAATTTTGCTTACGAGTTATGCGTCGCCAAAGTGCAGGCTGCCGACATCGAACGACTCGACCTGACCAGCTGGTCAATGGCACTCAACGGCGCAGAACCAATCAAACCCGAAACGCTCGAAGCCTTTAAAAATACTTTTGCACCTTGCGGT
>JABSOG010000595.1 GCA_013216025.1 Algicola sp.
CTTGGCGGGTTCGCCTTGCAATATGATTTGCCCATTGGCCAGCACCGCCATTTGCGAACACAAATCAGCGACATCTTCGACAATATGGGTAGATAACATCACCGCGACATCTTCACCAACTTGCGCCAGCAGGTTATGAAAGCGGTTGCGCTCTGCCGGGTCTAAACCCGCGGTGGGCTCGTCAACAATGATCAACTGCGGCTCACCAAGCAAGGCCTGAGCAATACCAAAGCGCTGCTTCATGCCGCCCGAAAAATTGGCGACATGGTTGTCGCGCTGTTCATAAAGATTGACCTGATGTAACAGCGCCTCAACAGCGTCTTTTCGCTCACCGGTCTGGTTGATCCCTTTTAATATCGCAAAATGATTGAGCAGGTATTGGGCTGTCACGCCGGGATAAACGCCAAATTCTTGGGGCAAATAACCCAACATCCGGCGCAGGTGTTCGGTGTCTTCAAGCACATTGATATCATTAAAATGAATCGTGCCACTGTCGGGTGCCTGCAAGGTGGCAATGGTGCGAATTAAAGACGATTTGCCCGCCCCATTAGGCCCGAGTAAACCGAACATGCCTTTGGCAATATCGAGGTTAACTGCCTTTAATGCATGGACACCGTTACGGTAGGTTTTGTTGAGGTTGTTGATTTTCAGCATGTGGTCGCTCTCAAAGAATAATTGTTGAGCGAAACATACATTGGCGCGGGATATTTGTGGTGAAATAGATATTTAATTGTTATGAAATCTAATATATACCTTTTAAATCAAATAGTTGAAACAAACTAACGAATGCGTGAACGTACTGCCCAAAACGCCTTAAACGCATCGCGCTCAGGTGGCAACTGCACATAAGGCACGCCTTTACCCGCTTTTTGATAGGTTGTAAGACGAAATTGGTCCATGGGTTGCCACGCTTCTTTTGCCGATTCTTTGGCAGCTAAAGCACGACTTACCGCATCGGCATATTGGCCTGTTTCGTAATAACAGCGGGCCTTGTATTGGTCAATCAAAAACCATTGTGCCGACATCGTTGCGGGCACTTTGTCGAGATATGACAACGCTAAGGACCATTGTTGCCGCGCCATTTCAATGGCCGCCATGGCCAAATCAGCCATTACCCAGCCCAGCGGCAAATCAATGGCCTCGAATAATTGTCTGGCCGATTTGGCGTAGCGCACCGCGTCATCGATGTTGCCGACACGAAACGACAGCAACGTTAAAAACAATTGGCTTTGGGCCATATTCTGGCGTTGACCGGTTTGACTGAAAAAACCATTGGCCTGACTGAAATGGTCCAAAATCACCAGCAGCTCAGTCGATTGGGCTTTTGACCTCTCTTTAGACTTCCCTTTTGACTTCCCTTTTGACTTCTCTTCAGGTGTAACCGCCATGACTTGGGTTAACTTGGCCAACCCCAAATAAAAATGATTCCACGCCAGTGAATCGACTGCCCCCAATGTTTTGTATGTGTGCCCGGCGGTTTCTAGTAATTGGACCACGCCATCGGACTTGCCCTGTTCGATAAGAAAATACGCCATGGCGGTTTGGGTGGCCCCAAGGCCAGCAGGAGATTGCAGTTGTTCGAACAACGACAGTGCCTGCTTGAAGTGGGTTTGACGCTGCGCCTGGGTCAAAGTGGCATTTTGCCCCAACGAGCGGTGCGTTTGCGCCTCAGCTTTAAGGTTGCCCTGCTGTTGAAAGTAGTCCAGCGCCTGAGCAAGTCTTTTCGCTGACAACGATTGGTCTTCACCTATTTGAGCGGCACCACTTAAAGACAATTTTATGCCCGCTTTTTGCGCCTCGCTTTGGCGTTGTTGCAACAGCGCTTCGAGCTGCTCTCGGTATTGCCGCTGACCGGCAAAGTCGCCCTGACGGTAGTCAATTTGTGCCAAAGCACTGAGCAACATCGCTTGCAGGTGCATCCTGCTTTCGGCCTGCACCAACGTCAACGCTTCAACATTGAGTTGCCGGGCTTTAACATCATCACCTTTAACCGTTGCTAATTTGGCCATATTGATCAAAATCAGCACGTCTAACAGCGGGTCTTTGTTTTGGCTTTTTTGATTGTTTTGGTCTTGGCGCAGTTGCTCAAAAAGCCGTTGGCTGGCTGGCCATTGGCCGAGTTCAAATAGCGACTGTGCCAGCCGTAATTTGGCCCACTCAAATTGAGGATCGAGTTTTAACGCCGCCTCAAAATAATGCCGGGCCACCGTGGCCCCAGCCCGGTTAAGACTGTCTAGACCTTTGGCGTAATTCTCATTGGCCCCCGGACTTAGCGAATAACTTGGGCGCACTGCAGGGGCAGCAGATTGGCCGATAGCCGCATAAAGCAGCTTAAGAATTTGCGGCACCGCAGCCGCAATATCATCAAAACGGGCAAAACTTTCGGCGCTAGCACCACTGGCGTGATACAAACTGTAATGAAAGCGCAACAAACCATCGGCGTCTTTACGCACATAGGCACGCAGCAAATGGTCCGCATTAGTCGCCAACAACACCGTGTTTAGCTCACTGTCGCCCATTGAACGTTGCGCTATTTGGTTATTGGCCAAAATCTGTTGCACCGCAATAGATGAAGTGGTTGTGGTTTGCGCACCGCGATTAAGCCCCGACACAATCATGTCGGTCAGGCCCAGTTCAATCCAATCTAATTGTGGGTCACCGGTATCGTTAATCACTGGCAGCACAGCGATTTGCACCGGCGGCTGGGTTGAGGGGGTTTGATTGTTGGTGAAGTAAAACAAGCCAACAAGAGTGATGAGCAATGAAATGACCACCAGCGCTTTTATAGGGCTTGCTTTTGTATAGGGATTTAGTTGGACAGCAGCCAGTTCATCCAGTTTAACTTCAATTGGCAGGCTTTGCTCGACCGCTTCAAAAATCCAGCGATATCCCCGCAGCGGATAAGTTTTGATGTAAATCGGCTCACGACTCGGGTCGGCAAAAGCCTTACGTAATTCAGCAATGCCCTGCACCAGGGTATTTTCGCCAACGATCCTGCCCTGCCAGACTTTCTCGAACAACTCGTCTTTGCTGATCACCCGATCACGATGTTCAATTAAATAAAGCAACAGTTGCGCCGTTTTTGGCCGCACCGATACCGATGTTGGCCCGCCTGATATCACGCCTTCGTTTTCATCGAATTGAAACTGACCTAGTTGATACACCTGAAAAATGACCTTTTTGTTATTACGACACTATGACCAATCAGATCAAACGGGTATTTCATTTGCGGCCCAAGCGTTGTCGATATTGCTGCGGAGTATATCACAGCTATACTGCAAAAAGTCAGGCCCCGCAATAGCCAAAAGCCGCGTAGTAAAACCAGTCACAGGGATTGGTTTAAGTTTCGTTAATCGTGTGGTTAAATGGACCCACTGCGTGTCGTCGAAGTAATAAGGAAAGCCATTGCTATTGCCCAAAAATGCTGTCGAGTGGGAAACCCTGTGTTGTCATCTTGCCAAAGAAAAATACCAAGATAACGATGCACAAAAATATGGCCGTTCCGGGCAAAAGCAATGGGGCGTAGACATAAGGGCCACTGACCGCTCTATTGGCGATGGTCAACCTTTGGTTATTCAATGTAAATACAAGTCAGACCCACCCAGATTCATCGGCAACCGGGCAACAGCCGAGCGCAAACAGATTGAAGAAGAGATAGAAACAGATTTACGCTCTGCCATTGAGAACAGTCATAAATTTAACTTCACCAAATTCATCTATGCCGCCAACATTAAACGAGACTGCAACTTGCAGGATTTTGTCGATGACTTGAGCAAAGCACACAAGTTGGAAGTGATCATTTGGTCACTCGAAGATATCAAAGATGAAATTGACCGTTTTCCAAGATTAATCCGAATGTATACCGCAAATATCGGTAGAAGCGGCGTAACCATCATTAATCCGGATTTTATCGACGACGTTCAATTTAGCGCTAAAACGATCGCGTCTGAAGCCAATGTATTTCGCTTTTACAGTGGTTATTCGGGTCACGACGAACAATGGTTGGGTATCCTCAACAACCTTGATGCGCCACGGAGTCAAAGCCCGGCAATAAAGGCTCAGATTGAAAAACTCATGGCCAGAAAAATACTGGAATCACGGGTTGCTGCGATTGTATACGGTAGTGGTGGCAGTGGAAAATCGACCTTGCTCAGGCGTTTGGCGATTGATTTCGTCGAGGCAGGCAAACCTTGGATTAACTGGTGGATTGAAGATATTACTTTGTTTCTTGACCATGATGCCGCCAGCATTGGCCATAATAGAGCGCAACAACACTTGGTTTTTGTCGACGACTGGTATCGTAATGTTCGCCCTGAACATAGCCAACGATTACTCATCTGGCTTAAAGACCAAACCAACGTGATACTGCTAATTGGTGATCGCACCAATACAGGCAAGTACAACGCCCAACTGTTTGGCGGGTATTGTGAACAATTACAGCCCTCTGATAACGATGCCATTTTAAATCATGTTTTGTCTAAAGATGTGTTGGGTAAACTAGACAACCTCCAACCGATTATTCGTGAAGTAAAATCGCAAGCACACTTGTTGGAAAACGTCTCTATTTCGGTAGTCTTGTTTGTTATCGCTTGGCAATATGAAAATCAATCGGCTGATGAAGCTTTTAGTTTGGAAGAGGGGTTTGAAGAAGCGTTTTGTAAAATCATCGAAAGTTTATTAAAAGCTTTAGAAGCCGATGACAGATATCGCGGGCTGGGCCAAGCTTTGTATTTGGCTGCACAGTTTTATGCCGATCCCAATTCCAATTATTATGTATTGAGTGAAAGTTCGTTATTAAATATCGCGGTTAATTTGGGGGAAAACGAAAGTTTGCCCGCTCGGGTTTCACATAATCAAAGCTACCCCTATCAAATGGACTACTTGGTGCATAAGGTGATTGTAACAACTGCCAGCGGGATGGAATTAAACAGAATGCACTTTAACCACGATGTCATCGCAGAGCAAGGTATTGCCAAAATACCTGCAAGTAATTTTGTTTTAGAATCCTATGACCAATATCGATTGTTGGAAGCGATGATTGAGCAGGAGAATGCCCAAAGTGCGTTGATGTTGTGGCAGTGGTTGGATGGCAAAGAGCAAAATAAACAGCAGAATGATAACTTTGATTTATTGATGAAAATCATATATTTAGATGAGACGTTTGTACATTTTGGTATATGGATTCATATTATTAAAAATATGCTTTCACGAAATAATAAAACAGTTATAAGCCAGTATATTTTGACTTTTCCTGAGTTTTATCTGTTGCCCGATGCAATAATAACTACCGCATTGAACTTGTTAAAAGACAAGTCACAAGGCATCAAAGCCGCTGAAACCATTTTGGCTTTGCCTGAGTTTTATCAATTACATCATGCAATTATTTCCACCGCATTAAACCTGTTAAAAGACAAACTACAAGGCATTCAAGCCGCTGAAACCATTTTCGCATCACCTAAGTTTTATCAATTAC
>JABSOG010000596.1 GCA_013216025.1 Algicola sp.
CCTGAACTCAAATGACCCCAAATCTGTGATGACTTTGGCCAACAGCCAAGGTCACGCTATGCTTTCGTAAACTCACTAACTGTTAACCATTCGAGGCACTTGAATGAGCGCTGATAAGAATAGCAATAAACTTAAAGAATCATCCGCACTACTAAAAACACTCACAGGATTTTCCAGATCAATTCGCACAATAGTAATAACAGACAATGGTCAAAGTGTGATCGCAGGGAAAGCGAACGGGCGACTGGCCAAATATGATATTCCATCAGGTGAACTTAAATCTACTTTGCAAACTGTAAACTTCGAAAGAATATGGGCAATGGCCATAACCCCTGATGATGAAAACTTGCTAACAGCCTCATCAGACAATTCACTGAAGGTTTTTAATCTATTAGAGATACATAGATATGCAGATTTTATAGGCCACACCAATAATGTAAGAGCCATAGCTATTTCAAGTGATGGCAAAAAAGTTGTGTCTGGGTCAAGTGATAGGACTCTAAAATTATGGGATTTTGAGACCCGCATCTGCATTGCAACTTTAAGAGGTCATACAGATCATGTTAAAGCAATTGCTATTACATCTGACGACAAACTCGTTATATCAGGCTCACATGATAAAACGATAAGAGTTTGGGAACTAAATTCCGGCCGATGTCAATCGGTATTCGCAGGACATACCGGCTTTATTCACACCCTTCTCATAACACCTGACAATAAAAAAATAGTATCAGGCTCTTCTGATAAGACCATAAAATTATGGGATATAGTCACGGGCCGATGTATCTCAACATTAGAGGGCCATACGCATTCACTCTATTCCTTAGCCATTTCCCCGGATGGTAAGATTTTAGTCTCTGGTGCTAAAGATGCGCAAATTAAGGTGTGGGATATTAACTCTGGCAGTTGCCTTACAACGTTGACTGGCCACACAAAGACAGTTACTTCTTTAGTCATAACCCCGAACGGCCATAAGCTCCTCTCATCTTCTGAAGATAAAACAATAAAACACTGGGATTTGAAAGCAATTCGCACTCCTGCCAACATTTTAACCAATACCGAAGATTCAGTTCGCTACACAACAGCCAAACTGGTATTGGTAGGCGACTCGGGTGTAGGTAAAACCGGCCTCGGATGGCGGCTGGCACACAACGAATTTAAAGAACACGCTTCAACTCATGGTCAACAATTTTGGGTCATTGACGACCTTTGTCAAACCCGAGAGGATGGCACCCAGTGCGAAGCCGTCTTATGGGATTTAGCAGGACAACCAGATTATCGTTTGGTCCACTCTTTGTTTTTAGATGATGTTGATACAGCATTGGTATTGTTTGACCCCACCAACAGGCAAGAGCCGTTATCTGGCGTCGACTTTTGGCTTAATCAGCTAAAACTCAAAGACAAAGCACTGTGTAAAAGCATTTTGGTCGGTGCGCGTACAGACCGAGGCACATCGACACTGACCAAAGATGAGCTACTTGAATACTGCAAACGCAATGATATTGGCGGGGGTTATATTCCAACCTGCGCTGCTAACGGCGATGGCGTCGACGATTTGTTAGAGCGGTTAAAAGCACAAATTCCATGGGCGGAGATGACAACAACAGTCACCACGGTGACTTTCAAACGCATTAAAACTTACGTACTGAGATTAAAAGAGCAAGCAGATAAGCAAAACATTTTGGTGAGTCCTGCACAATTATTTGATGCACTACAAGCGACAGACGCCGATTGGCAATTTACCCATGCAGAAATGATGACGGCGGTTGGGCACTTGTCTAATCATGGTTACGTCAGCATATTGATGGGTTCGCAAGGCAACCAATCTATTTTGCTGGCAAACGATTTGCTGGTAAACCTTGTCTCGTCAATGGTATTAAAGGCTCGCAATAATCCAAAAGGACTTGGCGTATTAGAAGAGCATCGAGTACTGACAGGTGATTATGATTTTGCTGAATTACGAGATTTGGCCACCAGCGAACGCGAGATTCTTTTAGATGCCGCCGCCATGCTCTTTTTAGAGCGAAACTTGTGTTTTAGAGAAGTGGTCGGTGAACAATCGCTACTAGTTTTCCCCTCTTTAATCAACGAAAAACGACCTGTCAATACAGACATTACCACTATTGAATGTGCCTCTTATCGATTGAAAGGGGCAGTCGAAAATTTATATGCTTCGATGGTTGTGCAATTGGGTTACACCAACACCTTTACCCGCACCGCCCAATGGCAAAACCAAGCCCAATATGAAATGGGCGAAAATAGTATTTGTGGTTTCACCCAGCACGATAGCGGCCATGGCGAAATTGAACTGGTGATTTATTTCGATGATAAAACGACGATAAGTGTTCAGTTATTATTTCGCAGTTTGTTCGAGCACTTTTTGGGCAGCCAACAATTGGAAATATTTAGGTATTTACCGGTGGTTTGCACCAATACAGACTGTGGCGAACAACTAGCCCGCAACGTTGTGTTGGCCCAGTTGAAAAAAGAAAAAAGCTTTAGTTTTTGCCATGATTGCGGCGAAAAGCTAGCTCTACCCGACCCTGCCCCACTCACTCAACTTTCGCCACAAGATGAAACCGAAGTGGTAGAACAACAAGCCATAGCCAAACAGCGCGCAGTATTTGAAGCAGCCTTAGTACGTGTAAAACGCTTGGCTAAAGACAAATCGCCCAACTGTTTTATCAGTTACGCCTGGGGTGTGCCAGCGTATGAAAGCTGGGTAAAACAACTGGCCAAAGATTTACGACATTCGGGTATAAACGCTTTGTTGGACCTATGGGACAGCAAACCCGGCTCAAACCTCGACCATTTTATCGAACGAATTCATGACACCGATTTTGTGATGGTGGTGGGCACTCCAGCATTGAAGCAAAAGTACATCAGCAAGAAAACAGACCCAGTAGTAAAAGCAGAGTTAAACCTTATAAACCTGAGAGTCCGCCAAAACAGTGAGTATGGCGATACAGTGTTGCCGCTTTTGCTTGATGGCACGGCAAAAGAGGCGTTTACCCCTCAATTGCAACCCTTGGTCAGCATCGACTTTAGGGCAACCGAACTCTATTTTCGCAAGCTGTTCGATATGATCTGGCTGATTTTTGATTTGCCATTTGATCACCCCTTGCTTGAAGATTTGCAAGCTTCGATGACACCCGGCGACGATAGAAAGCGCCGATGATAGGACACTAGATAACGTATCGACCACATGGAAATTCAGCGCCAGGTTTTGATTAACTATTTGCGGGTCTATGGAACTCAATAACGTTTGAATCAGGGTCTCTTATAAAAATAAATGTCGCCCCTTCAGGTGTTGTTATTGGGCCTTCTGTAATGGTAACGCCCAGTGATTCTAATTGCTTTTGTGTTTCATTTAGATCATTAACTTCAAGAGCAACGTGGGTATAACCTGTATGTTTATCCTTCAAATCCATCAACACATTGAGTGTTTTGGCGTCATTAGAATTGAGAATGAAGTTAATATTGACGCCGCAGGGGTGCTCCATAATTGCCACAGGTTCGGGGCCAATAGGGCCAACAATAAATTCAAAACCAAGCTTGTCGTAAAATTCTCGGGTGACTGCTAAATTCGTCACTCTAATACCAACATGGTTAATTCTGGTTATGTTTATCATCTATATTTCCTCAATGTTTAGTTTTGATAGCATTTTGCAAAAGTAATATCGTTCGGTTTGCCTGTTGTTAACACGCTCTAGTTATCACTGAATAAATTGTCGTCTCTAAATTTTTCAGATATAAAGTCTAAGAAAACTCGTAATTTTGGTGTCATACCTCTACGGCTCGGATATATGGCATGCAGTTCTATTTTTGGACTGCGCCAAGCGGGTAACACCCTTTGAATATCTGAACAATACGGCTTATTTTTAACTAAATAATTGGGCAGCATACCAATGCCGGTATTGTTCAAAACAAGCTCTCTCAAAATTGTAAAATCGTACACCACCACTTTATTTTTAATCGAAATATCTTTGATTTTATTTTTGTTGTTTTCTAGTTGCCAGCTATTTATTTGCAGCTTGTTACTCATGCTAATACAACGATGGTTGATCAAATGTTCCGGTGTTGTCGGTTCACCCATTTCAGCTAAATAACCGACACTTGCGTAACATTTTAATCGAGTGGCACCCAGGTATTTAGAAATAAGCGATGAGTCGGCGAGTACACCCACTCGTATCGCCAGATCGAAACCTTCATCGATTAAATGAACAACCCGGTTGGTGGTTAATAACTGAATATCAATATCAGGATAAGTTGTTAAAAACTCAGAAAGTAATGGGCCGAGCAAGTGCTGACCAATGGTCGTTGACGTATTTATCCGCAAAGTCCCTTTAGGTTTGCCCATTAATTGATTGACCGAAATTTCGGCCGATTCCGCTTCTTCAATCATCCGGCGACAATGTTGATAATAGATATCACCCACCTCTGTCAATCTCAACCTTCTGGTGGTACGCGCTAATAAATGAGCACCTAATGACTTTTCAAGATTAGCAATTCGACGGCTGATCGTCGATTTGGGTATTTGCGTTATTTGTGCCGCGGCAGTAAAGCTACCCGCATCAACAACATGAGCAAACAATGACATGTCATTATAATTGGTCACACAATTATTCCATCAGTGAGATAATAACCCACATTCTAACCTACTTATGCCAAATCACAACACGGTGATTTTCGCCAAATTAATTAAACGACTTTTTACTGTAGATACGATGATAGCCCAGAAATTTAACAATGTAGTTAAAACAATAGGTTGATTGAACATTGATAAGTGAATATATCGATTGTGCCACGAGTGAGACAATCAGTCTCATTTTAACCTATTTATCCTCGATGAAAATCGGTTTATGCTGCATTTTCAATTTACTCAAATATCACATCAAGTGGAGACCAAAAATGGCGCATAAAAGATATAACGCTCAAAATGCTGCAATGTTATTAATTGATCATCAGGTAGGTACTGCTGATTGGATGCATTCTGGACCCGTAGCGGTAATGAAACGCAATACCTTAGCGCTTGCAAAAGCGGCAGCCGCGCTTGGTATGCCCGTTGTTTTGACAAGTAGCATGGAGTCAGAAGCCCAAGGCTCTTTATTTCCAGAGCTCGAAAGTATTGTGCCAGAGGCTTTCTCCAATCGCATTAAACGTTTGGGTACCGTGGATGCGATGGCCGACCCGCTCTTTAATGATGCGGTGAAAGCAACAGGCCGCAAAAATTTAATCATGTCAGGATTGTTGACAGAAGTCTGTGTGCTTTATCCGGCGTTAAGTGCGGTTGAGGAAGGTTATGACGTACAAGTTGTCGCAGATGCATCAGGCTCTGGCACCAAAGTAGGTGATGATATCGCACTAGACAGAATTCGCCAATCAGGTGCCTATGTGGCCAGTACGATTCAGATATTATCAGAATTAGTTGAAGATTGGTCAACGGGAGCAGGACCTGCCATCA
>JABSOG010000597.1 GCA_013216025.1 Algicola sp.
AGCACCGTTCGGCGCGCATCGTACTGGCCCATCGACTGTGGCAAAAAGGTCTGATACACAGCGAAATGGATTTGATAGCCCAAGCATTGTTCGTGGTTTCCAAAGTGATTGAAACTGCGCCCAGTGACACGGTTTACCAGCTTCGGGCGCAACTAAACCTGTCGATGCACCGCTTTGAGCAAGCCCGTTTGGATTTGCTTCGGGTATCTAAGCCATCAAACCAAACACAGGCACTTTTGAGGCAAACTGCGCTTTTAGCAGGTAATGCAGTGTTAGCTGGTGATACAAAAAAACAGGTTCAATACCCGTCCACCATTGCGCTGGCCGCCACCCAAGCCAGTGTTCACATCAGCAACAAAAACCTCAAGCAAGCCGCAGCCTTGTTGGCACAAGCGGTTGATGCGATTGCTGATACCAACCCTATCCCAATGGTGGCACTGCATTTAATTGGCGCCCAATTAGCAGACGCTCAGGGAGACAAAGCATTGGCGACTGCGCACATAAACCGCGCTGTCAAACGTTTGCCCAACCACATCGGCGCTCTTGAAGCCAAAGCGGCATTGCAGCAAAACGCCGGACAGTTCAAACAGGCCATCGCTTGTTTGAGTCTGGCTAAAACCCATTCATCAGATCCGCATTTGACAGGCTTGTTGGCCAGTGTTTATGCCTTGAACGGCAATGAGGTGATGGCTAAAAGATTGGACAGCCAAGCCATCGCGCAATTCAGGCAAGCATTGCGCAAATACCCCCGAGCTTACGCCGGTGAAGCGGCCTATTATTTTGCACACTTGGGTTATAACCACAATAGGTTACTTGAAGCACAAAAGTGGGCCAAATTCGATGTAAATAACCGTCCGTTACATCAGCAGCGGTTATTACTGGCCGACATCAGACAGCAGCTTGAACAGCAATAAAACAACAGACAAAAATAAAGGGAAACAGAGACAATGACAGATAACACAAATGATCAAAACGACCCTACCCCACTTTCTCGGCGAGACTTTCTTGCCGGACTCGGTGGCGTTGCCGCCTCTGCCTTGTTGGCCGGTTGTGCCCTGCCGACACCGGTTTTTGGTGCTCAAAACAAGCTTGAAATGGCCCCACCGGGTGCAAAAGTGCACCATATCGGCATTTATCCACCGATTGGCATTTCACGGGTCGGATTAAGCGAACAAACCTTTGCAGCACCAGAAGTACCGGGCTGTGCCCCCAACCCTGCTGGCGGATTTAAGGCCAATGGCGAACTCAAACGTCAGGTGCAGCGCTTCTTTATTTTTGCTTTTGACAAAAACGGTAAAATCATCAAAGAAGTGACTCACGGTGGCCAATCCAAAATCAGTTGGCAGGTGCATGTTGCCAATACCAAAGCCGCTTGGTTTGGTTTCAACAACCCGTTTGACTTGGGTGATACCGCCCCCGGCATTCCGGCACAATTGCGCAACGAATCGGTGATAGGTGAAACAAAACGTACCAGCGATTTGATCATCGACCCGGGCGAACAGAGTATATCGGGCACCGGACAAAAAAAGAGTTTGGATGGCACATTCTGGTCGACCAAAGAAGCGGTTCATCTGGCCGAGCTCCAAACCGACCAACAAGGCCGGCTGCAAGTGGTGCCAGCCAGCGGCGTGTCTAAATCGGTGATCGAAAACAACCCGATTGTCGATTTTACCAAAAATGACGCCTGGTTTGATGACTGGTGCGACGGCACGGTAAAAGCAACGGTTGAGATTGACGGCAAAAGCTTTACAGCCAAGCCAGCTTGGGTGGCCTGTTGCGGGCCAAATTTTGCCCCTGAGATCCCCCCGTTCACCTCAATGTATGACACCATTTATGACGGTTTGCTCAAAAAATATGAAACCATGCCTCGGCGCAAACAAAAACTGACCAGACCCAAACAATTGTCGTTCAGCAAAGACATCTACCCGATGTTTTATCGGCTAGGTTTGATGCAATGGGTGTCGGGCGCTGCCGCTACGCGTCAGGGCTGGATAGACGTTGGTGATTTTTCGAGTGTCGATTACATCATGCAACTGGCCGACAAAGCCAATAAAGCCGAACGAGACAGAGTATTTAATGCCTTCTGGTCACCCGATGGCAAAGTTAAAACCAAAGACAAAACCGAAGAACAACAGCGATATGGCATTCCGTTTATGATCGGCAGTGGTATCGATTACGATGCCAGCCCCAAACATTGGTATAATATGCCCGACCATCAATATTGGCTGTTAAAACAATGGCACGCAGGCAACTACGACAACGATTTCACCGGCGAACCGCAACCCGGTCCTTGCAATATTGACCAGATCCCACTTGCCGAGCGCCCTGAAGCACTGACCCGAGCAGCGCTTGAACCACTGTCTGGCGGCAATTTCCACCCCGGCGTAGAACTGACCTGGGTATTGGGTCACGGGGCATTGTTTGATGATGCCGAACCTTTCAGAATCAAAGTGGGCAACCGCCCCAGCCTATATCAAGACATAGGCCCATTGATCACCGTCGACAAAGTTTTTCCGCCCAAAGACACACCACCCACTCAAGCTTCCTACCCCATCGGTCCGCAAATGCCCGGTGACCTTACCCGCTGGATGGGTTTACCTTGGCAACCCGACGCGTTCAGCTGTCAAAACGTCAACTTTGCCAACGACTTCCCTACGGTAGTTTGGTGGCCAGCGCTGTTACCGGTCGATGTGATGCCAGAATATGCCTTCGATAAGTTGAGTTGCCCGACATTGACCCGCGAAGTCAAACTGAAATTTGCCTCGCTCAGGGTGGCATGGGCGCGAGGAGCCGCCGGTATAGGTTATCATGCCAATGCCAGCTACTTTGACGGCCTCAACCGAATGGTTTATCTGGTCGACCAAATGGGTGTGGTGGTCAAAAAGAAAACCCCAGTAGAATTGACCAAAGGAGTCAACAAACTGCCCGAATACATGTTTGTCGAGGTCGACCGGGGTTCGATGGATTTGGAGTTTCACGAAGAGCCGAACCTTGGCAAATGCTTCGATAAACAAGGCGCGTAGAAAGTAGTAGGCGGGTGATTTATCCCCGCTTTTTCTACAAACACACAATACAATGACAACCAAATGACACCATAATGAACCACTTTAACATCACCATTATCGGCAACAGAATTGCCGCAGCCGCCGCGCTGATAAGCTTAGGCCAGCGTTTGGCAGGCAACCCCTCATTAAAAATCGCGTTGGTTGCGCCCTCCCCTCTACAAAAGCAGCACCCGGTGGGCGAAAGTTTACCGCCGACCATCAAACCACTGTTACAAAAAATGGACTTATGGGATGACTTCAGTGCGCAAAACTATCCAACTTCAGAGGCCCGTTTTACCTGCTGGGACAACGAACAACTACAACCAACGTTTGCCCACCAAACCCCTTATGGTTTTGGCTGGTGTATCGACCGCTTGGCGTTTGAAAACAGTCTATGGAAAAAAGCCAAACAAACCTCCTTTACCACCATCAACGCCATTTTCAAACACAGTGAAAAAACCGCTGAGGGCTGGCGACTCAAATTGTCTGACGGTCAAACCATCGAAACCGATTTTGTACTCGATTGCACCGGACGCGCCGCCAGTTTTGCCAAAACTCAAAGCGAGCGCCAAAAAGGCTCACAAATGGTCGCTGCCTGTGATTTTTTGCCCCCGCTCAACCAACAGGTCCATCGCAGCGCCGGGGTCATGATAGAAGCGGTAGAACAAGGTTGGTGGTACAGCTCATTGCTGCCAAATGGGGAGTTGGCGATAGCGTATTTCACTGATCGTGAGCACATTGCCAAAAGCGTTTGCCACGATAAAAACCAATGGCAACAAAACCTCAATAACAGTCAATATACCAAGTTAAGGGTAGAAACCGGCGAGTTTGCCGATTTTAACCAACCCCGCATTCACGACGCGTCAATGTCGTGCTTGAACGAAACAACAGGTGATGGCTGGCTGGCCTGTGGGGACGCCGCCATGGCGCTCGATCCACTCAGTGCTCACGGTATGACAACCGCATTATGGTCAGGTTACAAAGGCGCAAATGCCTGCATCGATTCATTGAATGGCGACAACCAGCCTTTGCAGCAATACAACGACAGTTGTAAACAAAACTGGCAGACCTACTGCGAACAACGCCAAGCCATGTATCGGCGACAAACAAGGTATCCTGACTCGGTTTTCTGGCGGCAGTTTTGAGTGGTTGGTAAAGAGTAGTAAAGGCTGGTAAAACACATCCTTTACTAAGCTTTACTAGCCTTTACTGATGTGTTAAATTCTTGACTAGTGTTACAGATATAAGATTGTACAATGAAACCAATCAACTGGTATTTCAACAGAGCAGCGCTGGCTGACAATTACTTAAAAAGTGTTGGTTTAGGCCCTATTCCCCGGATTGCTTTATTAGGCGTAAGGCGAATAGGCAAAACCGCTTTCCTTTTAAACGATGTTGCACCAAAGGCTATCGAGTCCGGTTTCTTTCCCGTTTATATTAATATGTGGGCAAATTTATCCTCGCCACAAGAGCACATACTCAATACCCTTAATGATTATATTAATATTCAAAAATCTGGCAGCGTTGGCTCCATTTCAGCATTATTATCCTCTGAAGTAAAAAAGCTGGACATTAATTTGGGTATTATAAAAGCATCTGTTGATACCAACGTGCCAGCCAAACCGGTGGGTACATCGAACATAGAGGAAATAAATCGCTTACTCAAAAAACTGGTCAAGCTCACTGCTGAAAAGGACCAGCGCTTGCTGTTTATTCTGGATGAAATTCAGCATTTAAATACATCAGCAGAATTCTTGCCTGTTCAGGCTTGTTTACGTACTCAATTTGATACGTTTGAAGATATTTGTGTCATTTATGCCGGTTCATCCCGTGGCGGTGTATCGGCAATGTTTAATAAAGACACAACAAAATTCGGCGGTAAAGTGCTATCAATGCCCTTTTACAACAGTGCTTCACTGGTGGATTTTCCAAGATTAGACGAAAAATTTGTTGAATTTTATCACGCGACACTCTGTGACAGTTTTGGCCTTGATTATAACCTCGAAGCCTTAATCGAATGCTTTGGCTCACTGGATTTTTCACCCTTTTGGTTTCGTATGCTGGTGTCTGAGTTAACCACGAACCGGATCCCACTGGCAGAGGCATTATTAAAGGTTAACGCCCGCGTTCAACTTGATGGAGGGTTAGACCAAGTCATCGCAAAAATGACACAACTGGATAAAATCGTGTTTGTCCGAATTTATCGTCAGCAAACATTATATTCAAATACGGCGCTCAACGAATACGCACAACAATTGGGACGAAAGGTGAACAAAGGCTCTGTTCAGAATGTTGTCAGCAAGTTGAAAAAAGCGGGTGTGATCACCGAAGCTGACAATAAATTCTTTATTGAAAAAGTGGGTTTACATGAAGTATTGAAAGCGAATACGAATCAAACAGGGGCAGAACAGGAATGTACC
>JABSOG010000598.1 GCA_013216025.1 Algicola sp.
AGCTTTGATGTACACGTCAATGCCTTCGCGCACATCGAAGCTCATCGCGGGCACACCAGTTTGACCGAGTTCGAGTTTTCGACACTTGCTGCGCTGCAAATCTTTGCTGAACGCTCGCTTGATTTTATTATCATGGAAGTGGGCATGGGCGGGCGAGAAGATTCAACCAATATTGTCAATCCAAGCATTAGCGTGATCACCACAATAGACATCGACCACAGGGCTTTTTTGGGCAGCGACAGAGAAAGTATCGGTTATCAAAAGGCAGGCATATTTAGAGCGGATATTCCAGCCATCGTCGGTGATTTTAATATTCCACAAACTGTACTGGCTTACGCCAATGAGTTGGGCACGTCGATGGTGTGTGCCAATCAAGATTTTTCATTCACTGAATCCCAGCACCACTGGTGTTGGCAAAGCGGCTTGGACAAGCTTGAACAATTGGTGCCGACCAGTATTCCATTACAAAACGTTTCTACCGCTTTGGCTACTCTACAGCAACTACATGTCGATTTAGACCGTGACGCCATTAACCAAGTGTTGTCGACTTTGGTGGTCGAAGGGCGGTTGCAACAGATTAGCGATTCGCCGCGAATTATTGTCGATGTTGCCCATAACCTAGAATCCGCCGGGTATTTGGCGCGGCAATTGGCTATGTTTCGTGAGCAGGGCGCAAGCGACATCATCGGGGTTGTTGGCATGTTAAAAGACAAAGACATCGAAGGGGTGTTGTCTAAAGTCGGCCCTGAGGTCTCTAGCTGGTATTTGGCTGATTTATCTACGCCCAGAGGGGCAAAAGCCGCAGATTTGGCGCAAGCACTTGAAAAACATCAGAACAGCCCACATTCATGTTACGATAGCGTCGCTAAAGCGCTTGAACAGGCTATAGAACAAGTAAGAGAACAGGTCAAAGCACATTCACAACAAGAGCCGTTAATTATTGTCTTCGGATCGTTTTATACCGTTGCTGAGGTGCTAGCAATAACCAATCACTAACTACCGTTAACCCACCAGGAGTTTCCGTGACACCAACAATTCGTAATCGGCTGGTCGGCAGTGTTATTTTGATGGCTGCCGGGATAATCATCATCCCCTCGGTACTCGACGGCAAGAAAATTTCTTATAAAGATGATTTTAAAACGGTGCCTGAAAAACCCCAAGTTCGTTCGGTGCAGACCCGTAAAACCTTCCCTGTAAACGAATTTGACAAGCACCTGCCCAAAGCTGACGAGACGGTTCATGATGACGTGGCCCTTGATGCTCAAGAAATGGCCCTAAATGCTGAAAAAACGGCAAAAAAAGCCAACACAGCAAAGCCTGACAATTTGCCTCCTGCGGGCACCGAAATCATCAATACCGACAAAATCGCCGTGACTACCATGAGCAAACCGGTCGATTTTGATAATCCAGCGCCGCCAGCTAATACCGTGAAAAAAGCCACCAAAAAGGTTGAAGCACCGGCACAAGTCAAAGAGAGTCCGTTTACCTCGTCGGCATGGGTGATCCAGTTAGGGTCGTTTGGCAACAAGGCCAATGCCAAGGCGCTTGAGAAAAGACTCAATGATGCCGGTTATGTTACCTTTAATCGCCTGATTAAAACCAATGCCGGTACCTTGACCAAAGTGTATGTGGGTCCTGAGCTGGATAAAAATATCTTGGCTAATGCGCTGGTCAAAGTCAACCGCGTGTCTGGGGTGTCGGGCATTGTGACCTCATTTTCCATAAGACGATAATGTTCAAAAAATACACACCAGACCATTTTGATAAACACCATTATTTAAAAGCCCCTGTGGGTTTTTATTTTTTGCTGCTGGTATTGTTGCGCCCGTACATCATTTGGGTGATGTCGGTGGCCAACCGCGCCAATGGTACGCTATTGATTGAATTTATGTATCCCAACAAAAGCGATTTTATTATCGGCTTGGCAACCGGGGTAGGGGCCTTGCTGGTGACCTTGTTTTTCTCACTGCGCCGAGATCAGGCCTATGACTGGTTACCCCGATTTTGGCGGTACAGTAAATGGCTGTTGTTGGTCTCGTTGGTGGCAGATATGCTGCTGTTGTTTTGGGTGATAAAAAACAGTCATTATGGCTTTAAACCGCAACATGCTGGGGTGTTTTTGGCACTGCTGGCTTGTGGTGGTTACCTGCTTAGAAGCACACGCTTAGGGGATTTTTTCGCCGATTGGCCAGAGGATGTGTTAAAAGGGTTTAAGCCGCCAAAAGACGTATCAGAAGATGCATCAAAGGACGCGGATTAAGACGTTTCTTCAGATACCTTCAGTTTTTCCTTCACTAATTTAAATCGTTCTACCTGATCTTTATCTAATGTGCCTTTTTCGATGCATTCTAGGCATTGGCCTATCAAAATTTGAATGTCTGGATCTGCCAAGTCCATGTGCAGCGTGTTACTGATGCTTTGCAATAGGTTCAAGGCGATGCTGATATTGCCCGGAATTAAGGCAAAAGCCTGACGGAAAGCCTTGAAGGCCTCGGCATAATTACCGCGTTGGTAAAAGCTAACGGCATTGTTGTTGAGCTGTTTGGGCCCTTCTTTGATCTCTTCTCTTTGCTGTTTTTCTTGCTTGATATAGGCACTGATGCCGTTATTGTCTTCCATTTGCTGTTGACAATGTTGGTCAATTTTTTCGAACAGGTGTTTAGATTGCGAATAAAACCCCAGTTCATGAAAAGATTTGGCTTTATCAAGTTCATCTTCGACGCTGACAATGGGTTCGTCTGCTTTGTCTAGTGCGCCTATCAACAGTTTTGCTTTGTCTTTTTCGTCCTTGAGGTAGAGAATTCGGGCGTTAATGACATTGATTTGCTCTTCTTTATTGGCATTGGGGAAGGTTGTTTTAAGCTCCGAAATATATTCATTAGCCTGCTTTAAAGTGCGATACGTTTGTTCTTCGTTATAGTTGGTCAGGGCATAATCGATGCCTGATCGCACCACGTTAAGATACATATCTGGGTTTTCGTGTAATGAGTTTTTGGCGTATTTGACAATATCCCGGCAGGCTTTGTATTGGCTTTCGTAATCGTGGTTGATGCGGGCAATATTCACCAGCTTGTCTTGCCTTGTGATATTGCGTGGCGACAGCTTGGTCGCTTTTTTGATACTTTTCAGCGCATCGTTGTAATCGTTACGTTTAAATTGGATTTGACCAAGCAATTCTAAAGCTTCGAGCTGGGTGGCCGGTTGGGTGGCGAGCACTTCGAGTTGTGCGAATGCTCGGTCTTCTTGACCTAAGGCAATAAGGCATTTGATCAGACCAATTTTGGCCCAGGTCAGCTTTTGAATTTTCAACACCGAGATAAAAAAGCGCTGACCGCGGACAAACTCTTCGAGCTGCAACAATAATTCACCTTTGATCCGCAACAATTGCGGGATCGATTTGGCGTATTTTTTATCAGACAAATAACTGTCGAGCAGATCAAGTGCCTTGGATACATTATCTCTATCCAGTGCGCGGTAAATGTCTTTAAAGCGGTTTTTGCGGTTGAGTACTCTAGAAATGCGCAGATCGAGATCTTTAAGGGTAAAGGGTTTAACCAAAAAATCGTCTGGTTGCAGCTCTAACACACTGTGAACCAGGCCCGGTTCGGTTTCGGCGCTTATGAAAATAAACCCTGTGGTTAAGCGGATAAGTTTGCGTTCTTTGAGTTCTTCATAGAGTTGATAGCCATCTTTGCCTTTGCTTAAATCGAATGAGCACAAAACCAAGTCGAACTTGACGCGACTACAATGCTCTATGGCTTCTTTGGCGCGTTCGGCAAATACAATGCCGCCAAATCCCAAGTTTTCGAGCGCATACTTGAGGTAGTTTTGCGCCAGTGGCTGGTCTTCGACAATCAGGATTTTGGTGTTTTGAGCAAAATTATGCTGCATTGAAGTTAAAGCAAACAATAAGACTATTTACCAATAGTAGCCGTTTATGACGGGAATATAAAGCGCTGATAAATCTGCTGCGAAATCAGTACAAATATAAACTGTTGGTGTCCAGGTCTTGTTCAATCGCTGCTGCTTCTCCGGCTAAAAACAAGCCGCCAACAACAAACACCAATCCATTCATTGACTGGGCCATGGATTTGGCCTGTTTGAGCGCTTGTTTTAAGTCCGCTTGCCAATACATGGGTTTGTTCGGTCGCTTTTTATTGATGAGACCAAACAAGGTCTCACTGTCTGCCCCTTTAAAACTGGCTTGGGTGACGACGATACCGCTGCCCAGACGCAAAATGCCTTCAATCAAGTGTTCGGTATCCCGGCCTTGCGAAGTGCCGACCACAAAGACCACCGGTGTATAGTCAAATTCTTTTTCGATGGTTTCAAAAAGCAATTTATAGGCGTTGGGTGTATGGGCGCAATCGACATAAAGTTCGGGTGACCAGCCGATTTTGTCAAAACGACCGGGGATGCGGGTTGCCTCTAGGCCATTTTTGCAGGCATTGGCAAAATCTCTTGGCATGTCCGTGGGAAAGTTCGTGTCAAAATACGTTTGGCACACCTGCACTGCTGTTTGCATGTTGAAAACCATCCCAGGCCCTTCGCACAACGAATTAATTTCAAGCGCCTTAAAACCTGGCACCGTCAGCATTAAACGATTTTTCTTGAGTTGCAGCTTAACCTTGGCTGCGCAGACAATTTCAGTGCCCTTAAGCTCGGCATAGGCGCTGATTTTGGCCATCAACGCAGGCTCTACATAGCCAACCACCGTCTGTCCGCCGGGGTAGCAGGCATCAAGCTTGTCGTAAGCGATAAGTTCGGTTGAATCGCCGAGCAATGCGGTGTGCTCTAGCGCAATAGAGGTTAATGCCGTTAATTTAGATTTAAGCAGCCTGACCGGGTCATAACGACCACCAATGCCGGCTTCAAATATCAGCACCTGCGCTTTGTTTTGCTGAAAAATGGCCAGCGCCAGCAAGAACAAAATTTCAAACACACCAAAGATTTCATCCAATTGCCGTTCGATGGCTGAGGTGGTCTTTAACACCTTTTGTATTGTGGGCAAAAGCTCATCGTAATCGACTTTCGACATACCCAATTGAAACCGTTCATTAAATTCTAGAAAGTGCGGCGAAGTAAACATCCCGGTTTCAACCCGACTGGCCATTAATATACCGTTGATTAACATCGACGTACTGCCCTTGCCATCGGTGCCGGTGACCACTATTTTAGGTGTTTGTTCAAGATAATCAGCGGGGATTAATTGCACCATCGCCAGTGATACGCGATGAAGGCAAATGCCGGAGCCAAATTTTGGGATGTCGGTGACTATATTCAGCAGTTGTTGTTTTGAGTTCATGGTGATGGCTGTTTGTTTTTAATAGACGGTATTTTATATTAAGAGGCGGGTGCAGGGGAACCCTGCTTTTAAGTCATTGGTTTCAAGAAATCAACCCCCGAACCCCCGCTCTGGTAATTTTGTCTTGCAAAACCCGGTCATTAACATG